>CAIQIY010000001.1 GCA_903871975.1 uncultured Chloroflexota bacterium
CCGAGACGGTCGGTCCACGCTGGCCGAGGGATCGTTGTGCGATCTGGGGCATCGGAGTATTCCTGTGGACTATCTGGACAGCGATGCGACGCATGCACGCAGCGAGAACGTGTCGCCGAACCACTCTACCACATCGCTGCGTCACGTGGCTGCGATCGCTCCCGGCGCCGATGCGGCCGATCGCGCTCGGCTCGCGTGTGCGCCTGCCATGCCCGGCGCGCCGGTGGCCCGCGCATCGGCGTCGGATGCGCGGCAACTGCTCTGTGGGGTCCCCTGGCTGCAGCGCAGGGAGAATACCGCGCTGATGCGCCAATGCGCCCACCAAATGCACCACGACCCGCTGCCGATGCGCACGGATGGCGGCGAGACCGCAGAGATTTAACACAATCATCACCGTCCATTCACGTGGCGCTGCTACGTTACGGTCAACGTGCTGTTGGCGGAATGAGGCCAGGTGATGCGATGGCGATGGTGCTCCTGGTAGAAGACGATGACGTGTTGCGCGATGTCCTGCGCTACAACTTCGAACAGGCCGGCTTTGCGGTCGAGACGGCCAGCGACGGCCTGAGCGGGCTGGCTGCATGCCGTGCGCTCAATCCGGATCTGATCATTCTCGACGTGATGCTGCCGGGCCTCGACGGATTCTCGATCTGCCGCATGGTCGCCCGCGAGAAGCGTGCGCCGATCGTGTTCCTCACGGCGGTCCGCGACGAAGCGCAGCGCGTCGCCGGCCTCGAACTCGGTGCGATCGACTACGTGGTCAAACCGTTCAGCATGGTCGAGCTGCTGGCGCGGGCACGTTCGATCGTGCGCTGGAGCGAACGAACGCGCACAGCGATGACGGCGTCGATCTCGCGCATCGGTGGCGTTCGGCTCGACCGCGGAGCGCGGCGGGTCTGGCTCGACGACCGAGAGCTGGAGCTGTCGGTGAAAGAGTTCGATCTGCTGGCATTCATGATGACGCACCCGGGCGTGGCGTTATCGCGCGACATGCTGCTCGAGCACGTCTGGGGCGCGTCATTCTTCGGCTCGAACCGCACGATCGATGTCCACATCCGTTGGCTCCGCGAGAAGCTCGAAGTTGACCCGGCCAGCCCAACCTACATCCGCACGATACGCGGCATCGGCTACGCCTTCGAGGACCCGACGCGCCTCGGCGAGCCGGAGCGCCAGGTCTCCTGACGTCGCGGCGCCGCAGTCGCCAACCGGGGGTTGCCGGCCAGACGCGGGCGGGGGGGCGGCCTGCTCGTGGCCGCCCGTGGCGTGCTGCTCAGCCGACGTTGCCGAGCAGGTGATGCGCGAGTTCCTCGAGGCCGCGGATGTCATCGAGATCGAGCCATTGCAGGTAGATCTCCTGGACACCTGCCGCCGCCAGCGTCGCCAGTTGCTCGCGGCAGTCCGCCGGGCCACCGACGATCACCTGCCCGGCGGCGCGCAGCGCAGCGACCTGCTCGTCGAGCGGTGCCGCGCCCGCATTGCGCCAGGCCAGGCGCCGTGCGAGGTCGGCGCGATCGACACCGAAGAAGACACCGGTCATCAGGGTGCGACGCACGGCATGCGCTGGCCGGCCCTCGGCCGCGAGCATGCCATCGAGCGCAGACGAGCGCTCGGCGAACTGCTCGGCGGTGAGGAACACCCCATTCCAGATATCGGCGTAGCGCGCCGCCAGCCCCAGCGTGCGCCGCATGCCATTGCCGCCGATCATGATCGGCAGCGCGACATTGGGGCGCGGCAGCAGCACGGCATCGTCGAGGTGGTAGAAGTCGCCGGCGAAGTGTGCTGGCCCGCTGCCATGCACCAGCGCATGTGCTACCGCGAGTGATTCGGCGAAGCGCGCCATGCGCGTGGCGACATCGCCCAGCGGATAGCCGAACATGCGGTGCTCGCGCTCCTGCCAGCCGGCGCCGAGCCCCAGCACCATGCGTCCACCGCTCAGTTCGGCCAGCTGCAGCGCCTGCCGCGCGAACATGATCGGGTCGCGGAACGAGACGGGGGCAACACACGGGCCAAAGTGGATGCGCTCGGTGCGATCGGCCAACCAGGCCAGCGACACCACGAGCTCCAGCGAGTCGCGTTCGGGCGGGACGGGATCGGTGAAGTGATCGGAGCGGTAGAGCCCGCTGAAGCCGAGCGCCTCGACGGCGCTGGCCAGGCGACGCCAGCGATCCCATGTCAGGCCCTGCTGGCCTTCGATCATGATGGCGATATCGAGCACGAGTGGATCCTCCCTCTGGTGGATGGCGCCAGCGGCTGCGGTGGAACTGTCACTCAGGCCGGTTCGATGGCGAGATAGGCGCGGCTGTTGCCGCCACGCAGGCGACCCATCAGGTCGAACATGCGCTTCATCATGCCGTACTTGCGGGTCAGCGCTGCATCGGCCGCGGTGTGTTCGGTCGGGCCGAGTACGCGCGCGCGCGCCGCGAATTCGGCACCCAGTGGCTTGCCGGCGCGGTCGCTCGGCGCCAGCAGCACCTGACCATTGGCGCGGATGCGTTTGACCTTGCCGGCATCGGCGCCGGTCATCACGACCAGCCTGCCGCCGACGTCGGCAAACCAGACCGGCGTCACCACGGCCCGGCCATCGCGGCGGAACGTGGTGAGATTCACGAATTGGTGTCCGGCGAGGGCGCTGAATGCAGAATCGTTCATGGGGATTCCTCCTGTTCACGGTGTCGGCCGGCGCCGCATTCGGGCCGGCACGGTGGCTGATCGTGGCGGAACATCGAGCAATGCGGCGAGTCGCGCGTTCACGAGCGCGGGACGGTCCTGCTGGATCCAGTGCGAGCACGCTGGAATCACTTCGAGGCGCAGATCTTCGACGAATGCCTGCATCCCGTCGGTGAGCTCGACGCCCAGGTACGGATCGTCGGCACCCCACAACACCAGCGTCGGTGCGTCGACGCGCAGGCCGGTGCCGCGGAACATGCCGCGCGGACCGATCTGGACGGCGGCGCGATAGTAGGCCAGGGCGGCGCCGAGCGCACCGGGCCGGGCGATCTCCTGCACGAAGCGCTCGAGATCGCGTGGCCCGAAGTGACCGGGCATCCGGCGCAGCGGCGCGAAGCTGTGCTTGATGGCGGCCCAGTGATCGGCGCGCAGCGCCAGCTCGGCCAGCCATGGCAGTTGGAACAATCCGATGTACCACGAGCGCTGCCATTGACGCCAGCCGATGCGACCATATGGCGGGAAGCATGCGGGATGCGGCGCCGCCAGCACGGCGAGCCGCGCCACGCGCCACGGATGCGTGATCGCTGTCCACCATGCCAGCACGCCACCCCAATCATGCCCGACGAGCGTCACGCGCTCGACGCCGAGTGCGTCGATCAGGCCGACGACATCCTGTACCAGCCCGTCGGGCTGGTAGCCGTGGCGTGGCCTGCCGCTCGCACCGTAGCCGCGCAGGTCGGGCGCGATGACCGTCGCACGGTGGTGCAATGCGGCGAGCTGATGGCGCCACGACCACCAGAACTCGGGAAACCCGTGCAGACACACGACGACGTCGTCGCCGGTGCCTGCTTGCACATAATGCATCCGCATGCCATTGATGGTCGCATAGTGATGCGTGATCGGCCCATCGACCGGTGTCAAGGCATCCATCGTCACGTCCTCCGGCACCGCCTGGCGCCTCGTGCTGACCACACCACCGGATCTGCGGCGCCGGGTCAGGCGTTTGGCCGTTTGATCTCGACCAGCCAGGGGCGCGCAATGATCGAGCGTCGCAGCTCTTCGAAGCACGGCCACGCATCGTCGGCGGGCGGCACCTGTGCCAGCTTGAGGTAGATCGCGTGCTGCTCGTCGAAGCAGATCGTCGGAACGCCGAAGGCGCGGTACTGCGCCACGGCCGCTTCGTGATCGATGCGCAGCTGATCGAGCACGTCGCGGTCGGCGGTGTCGGCGTCGAAGCGCGCCATGTCGATGCCGCATCCGCTCACCACTGCGCGAATGCCGGCGACGTCGGCCAGATCCAGGCCATGCTCGTGACGGGCGTCGAACAACGCCTGACGCACGGCATCGCCGGCTGCCGCACCCTGGCGTTGCGCGGCAGCGAGCGCCCAGAATGCCGGCAATGCACGGTAGCGCGGATTGCTGCCCGGGCGCCCCGGGTAATCGACCGGCTGCTGCCAGATACGCCAGTCGCTGTCGGCAGGCGCGTTGACCTGCTCGAGCGAGAACAGGCGCCAACGGATGCTCAGGGCAGCGGGGCGCTGCTGCTGCAACTGGTCGAGCCATCGGCTGGCACGATAGGCGAACGGGCAGAGCGGGTCGATGAAGACCGTGATGTCGATCGGGCTGTTCATGCTCACATCTCCCATGGTGATCACTCCACGTGGCTCTACGCAACGCGCGCGTCGCAGGTTCTCTGCTGGTGCCACCGGATGCGTCGCGGCCGCTCGGGTGGCACGCGTCGCCGGAATACGCTGCCCGGTGGCGACCAATCGCCGGTGGTGCGCCAGGGCTGCTCGTGGTGCTGTTTCGGCGAAACGGGTGTGTGTCGGCACGATCCCGCGGCTGGTGCGTGCCATGCCAACGCACCACAGTACCCCAATGAATGTCATGGCACGATTTCGGGAGCCCCAGTGTGCGTTCAATGATACAGTAGCGGCACGGTCGATGCTACCCGGTTGCACCGGCCGGTCACTGCCGCGGCGCCCAGGCAGGGGCTGCGGGACGGAACGACCATGGCGCACTGGCCGAGCCCGACTGCGCCGGAATGACGGAGCGACCAAGCGATGAGCGATGAGTCCGGACAGGTTCCCGAGGCCAGTGACGTGCGCTGGTTGGCGATCACGACCCGTGACGTCCACGCTGCGCCGCCATTCGTCTACGGAGTGATCACGACCGGGGTGTACTGTCGGCCAGGCTGTGCGGCTCGGCAGCCGCGGCGCGGCAACGTCCGCTGCTTCAGCGACGCAGCCGCCGCCGAGCGTGCCGGCTTCCGCGCCTGCAAGCGCTGCGGGAGCGCCGCGGGCACCGCCGCCGAGCATCGGGCTGCTGTCGCGCGTGCGCTCGCACTGCTCGACGATCAACCCGCAGCGCCGTCAATTGCCGCCATGGCTGCCGCCGCGGGATTGAGCCGCGAGCAATTTCACCGTGTCTTTCGTGACACCGTCGGCGTCACGCCGCGGCAGTACATGCACCGCTGGCGCATGGAGCGCCTCGAACAGCAGCTCTCGCGCGGCGCCAGTGTCACCGAAGCCGCGCTCGACGCCGGCTTTTCGTCCAACAACCGGCTGTACGATCACGGCAATGTCACCGGCCTGGCGCCGGCGCAGCGGCGGCGCGGCGCGCCGGGCGAGTCCATCCGCTATGGCATCGCCGACTGCGCGCTCGGCGTCGTCGCCGTCGCTGCCACCACGCGCGGGATCTGCGCCATTGAGCTCGGCGATGGCGCGGCGGAGTTGCAGCAGCGGTTGGCCGCGCGGTTCGCGCGTGCACAGCTCGCCGAAGATCCCGTGCTCCACGACTGGCTCGCGCAGATCGTGTCACAGATCGAGCGGCCTGTCGCCAGCCTCAGCTTGCCGCTGGACATCCAGGGCACGGCATTCCAGCAGCGCGTCTGGCATCGCCTGCAGCAGATCCCGCTCGGCAGCACCCGCAGCTACGGCGCCATCGCCGACGAGCTCGGTCAGCCCGGCGCAGCGCGCGCGGTCGCTGCCGCCTGTGCCGCCAATCCGCTGGCCGTCGTCGTCCCCTGCCATCGGGTCGTCCGCGAGGATGGATCGCTCAGCGGGTATCGCTGGGGCGTCGCGCGCAAGCGTGGCCTCCTGACGCGCGAAGCTGCGGCGAGCTACCACGCGGCTGCATCGGCGTCGGCAGCGCGCCACGGCTCCGCTCAACCCGACGGCAGTGGCACGATCGTGACGGTGGGCGAATGAGGCTCGAGGTGCACCAGCGCCACCGACAGCCCGCCGCCGAAGCGCGGCCGGCCGGCTGCGCCAGGATTGAGGAACAGCACGCCATCGATGTGCTCGACGCATACCCGATGAGTGTGGCCGAAGATGACCAGCTGTGGGCGCTGCGCCGGCTCGGCTGGCAGCCCCGCCACTGCGTCGGCCGGTCGGCCGAGCGCGTGCGTCAACCAGATGCGCACGCCGTTGCGCGCAATCTGCCGTGTCGCCGGATGCAGGCGCGCCAGCGGCGTCCCCACATCGCCGTTGCCATGAACCGCCAGCACCGGGGCGATGGTGGCGAGCCGCGTGAGGACTGCGGCATCGCCGATGTCGCCCGCGTGCAGGATCGCTTCGGCTGGCGCGAGCGCCTCCAGGGCACCGCGCGCCAGGGTTCCGTGCGTGTCGCTGATGACACCGATGATCATGTGCCCTCCGTTCGATCAACCAGCATCGCGCGGGCCCGGCATCCGGGCCGATCGCGATCACTGCCGGCCACCGAATATACCCGATCGGGCAGCACACGTGCGCTCGCCCGGGCGGTGATCGGGCATGGCTGTCGCCAGCCGCACCGTGCCGACGAACCAGCCCGCGCGGGGACGCACGCTGCCATCGCGCGGCGTGGTAGGATGGCGCGCACGTACGGGTGGCACCGCACGGCAGCCGTGGCATCGAGCAGGGGGCAGCGCATGGATGGGCAACCAGCGCGGGGCATGGGGATCCAGCCGCCGCGCATCCTCCAACACGGATTCGTCCAGCAGGCGATCCAGGTCGTGTTCGCCGTCGTGATCGAAAACCCCAATTCGGTGATCGCGCTCGACGCCGTGCAACTGCGGCTGACCGCCCACGATGCCGAGGGTGCCGTATTGGCGGCGCACGAACATGATGTGCCGCGCATCGCGCCCGGCGGGCTGACCTACTACAGCGGCGAGTTCTATGTGCGGTTCAATCGGCCGGTCGCGCAGCTCAGCGTGCAGGTGCCATCACCTGGTTCGCCGCGCCGGGCCACACCAGCCGACCACACGCCGTTCGCGACGTCGCAGGTGCGGCTGCTGCGCGGCGATGCGCTCAGCCAGGTGACCGGGCTGGCCCACAACCCGTTTGCCCGGCCCTTCGAGGCGATGCTGCTCTGTGTGGTGCTGTTCGACGACGCCGAGCAGATCGTGGGCGGCGGTTTCGGCTACCTGCCCGGCCTGGCCCCCGCCGCCGCCAGCGCCTTCGCCGTGACGGTGTACGCCAATGCCCGGCCGTCGCGCGTCGCCGTGACGGTGATGGAGACGATTTCGGGCATGCTGGGGCCGAGCGATGCCAGCCAGCTCGCCTCGCTGACACAGCTCGAACATGGGTGGGGCCGTGGGCGCCACGTAGGCTTTGGCGTGATCGTCGCCAACCCCGACGACCGGCGCACGATGCTCGCGGCGAGCTATCTCGCCGCCGCGTTCGATGCCGCTGGTGGCGTCCTGGCGGTGCGTACCGGCCAGTTCAGCGCGATCCTGCCACACAGCCGGGCGGCGGCGGCCGGCATGCTGCACGGGCCGGTCGGTGATGCTGCCGTGGCCCACGTGACGGTCCAGACGTTCGCCGGCATGTTGGTCGATGCGCCGCGCCGTCGTCCATTCAGCGTCACCAGCGCCAGCTACCACGAAAGCCCGTTCGGCCCACGGGTCACCTGCCGCCTGGCCAACGCCTACGACGATCCCGCCAGCGGAATCGGCGTGGTGGCGATCCTGCGCGACCAGGCCGGTGCGATCGTGGGTGGCGGCACCGAGCGCGCCGCGTTTGCGCCGGTAGGCCGCACCGTGCCAATCGAAGTCGACGTCGCGGGTGGCCCGGTCGAGCGCGCCGAGGGCTACGCAGGTGAGCTGGTGATCACGACGGTCTGAGGTGTGCCGGCCGATGGCGCGACGCGGGCGCCCCTCAGTCGAGCGTGATGCCGAAGCGAAACGATGGGCCGGCGGGCGCGTCGGGCGGCAGCGCCTTCGGTGCTGCCGGCGGCGGTGGCGCCCCATCATGCACCACCTCGTCGACGAGTGCACGCGGCAGGTCGTTGAGCAGATAGCGTTCGGCCGGATCGTTCTGCCGGCCGCGCCGGGCCCACTGGCTGCGCACGCGCCGTGTGACGATCAGCTCGTCCTGGGCGCGCGTGAATGCCACATACAAGACCCGCCGCTCTTCCTCGACCTCGTCGGGGTTGTCGACGCTGCGCGTACTCGGGTAGTTGCCCGGCGAGACGCCGGCAACATAGCAGATGCGGCACTCGGTGCCCTTCGCCGAGTGGATCGTGATCACCGTCACCGCGTCCTCGACCCCCAGGCGGTCGACTGCGCTCTCGTAGATCGGATTGAGCAGGTATTCCTCGATGAACCCGAGCAGCGACGTGTAGCGCCTGGCCAGTTCCTCGACCATCGGGAAATCCTGGCGGCGTCGCTCCCAGTCGTTGTTGCGATAGCGCGCCTCGAGCACTGGCTCAAGTGCAGCGGCGGCGCTGGCAATCGCTTGCGGCACGAGTTCCTGCAGCCGATGGACGCGCCGCAACACTTCGTGTGCATCGGCGGGCAACTCGCCCGCGGCGATCGCCATCACCCCCTCGGCCGAGGCGGCGATCGGGCCGATGCGCGCGATGATGCGGGCAGCATGGACATCCCCGATGCCGGGCCACAGCGTCAGGAAGCGCATCCAGGCCAGTTCGTCGCGCGGGTTGGCGACGATGCGCAGGGGCGACAACAAGTCGCGCATGTGTGCCGATTCGAACAGCCGGGTCCCGCCGATGAAGCGATAGGGAATGCCGCGGTCGAGCAATGCAACTTCGATCGGGCGCGCGATGGAGCTCGAGCGCACGAGGATCATGTGCTCGCGCCAGGCGACGCCTTCCTGATGACGCTGCGCGCAGTCCTCGGCGATCCAGCGGCCCTCCTCGAACTCGTTGCTGAACGTGTGTACGCGTGGCCGCACGCCCGGGCCCCGCATGGCTACGAGCCGCCGATCGTACCGCAGTGGGCTCGCCGCGAGCAACCAGTTGGCCAGATCGAGGATCTCCTGTGTCGCCCGGTAGTTTTGCTCGAGCCGCAACGTGATGCTGCCTGGCACTCGTTCGCCGAACTGGTGGACATTGCGGAAATCCGCGCCACGAAAGCCATAGATCGACTGGGCATCGTCGCCGACACAGAACAGCGTGACCAGCCGCTGCAACGGATGCAGCAGCTGCCACTGAAGCGGGTTGGTGTCCTGCATCTCATCGACCAGGATGTGGTCGTAGAACTGCGCGACCCAATCGCGGATCGCCGGCGAGTGCGCCATCGCTGCGGCGACCCTGACGAGCACATCATCGTAGTCGATGTAACGGCACTCGGCCTTGCGCGCTTCGTAGGCGCGCATGACGGCGCCGATCTCGTGCTTGACCGACAGCAGCTCGTCTGCCTGGCGCTCGATCGCTGCCGTCAGTGTCTGGCCGGTATTGCGCGCATAGGAGTACAGGCTGGCCAGCTGCGCTGCCTGTGGCAGCAGCGTATCATTCGGGCGCGTACTGCGAACCAGGCGGAACAATGCGAGCTGATCATCATGGTCGATCACGCTGACACCCTCGGCATCGAACGTGTGTGGTGCACGGCGCAGCAGCGACATGCACCAGGTATGGAACGTCGAGGCGCGCAGTTGGTCTGCGTGTTCGCCGAGGACGCCACGGACGCGCTCGACGATCTCGCTGGCGGCGCGCCGGGTGAACGTGAGGATGAGCATGCGCTCTGCTGGTACGCCCGACCAGATCAGGTATGCCGCGCGGGCGATGATCGTCCTGGTCTTGCCGCTTCCGGCGCCGGCCAGCACCAGCGCGTGGCGCGGCGGGATCGTCGCGGCGTGGCGCTGGGCGTCGTTCAGCGAATCGAGCAGATGTTGCAGGGCCATGGTCGCCTCGCGTGCAAGGTGCGCAGATCGGGCGATGCAACGGCGGCGACGGTGGCGTGTCGTCCGCTGTCAACGCATCGATTATACGACACTGCTGCCCTTGCCGTGCGCTGATCAGCTGCCGGTGAGCGTCATGATGCCGGCAGCATCGATCCGGAACACGAATTGCAGCCGCTCGCGATGCAGTTTGTTCGTCATGAAGGTGTGGCTGCCATGAACGGCGATCGCGACCACGCCATCGACGACGACCGGATCGGCGATGCACAATTCGCTGCCAATGTGGACATAGGTCTGGATGATGTCGGCGCGAACCAGCAGCTCGAGGATCGCCAGCTCGCCGAGCGTGTGCCGTGCTGCGGGGCGCACCACGCCGAGTGTCGCCACGTCACCACGGCGCAGGTGCGTCGCAGCGACGACTGTCAGGTCGCCGAAGGCGTCATCGCGCACCAGGGCCTGGCGCAGGTCGGGCGAGAAGTAGAGCAGTGGCGCACCATCGAGCGTGAAGCGCGCCAGCGCCTCGATCGCCGGGCCGCGCGCGGCCGCGTCGGCAGCGCGCAGGGCCAGCGGGTGGTCGCGCCATGCCGGGCCGCGTCGGCGCTGTTCGTCGAGCACCGTTTCGCCGTCGGGCTGCTGCCAGCGGCGCGCACAGCCGTCGCCGGCAGGCGCGGTGTCGCCACATGCCGCGAGCACCATGGCGCCCAGCAGCGTTGCCAGCAGTCGGTCCCAGTGCATGATGCGCATGCCCTCGTGCATCACCCCACCTGTCGTGCGGCGCTTCCCGCCAGAGTATACCAGCAGCATGCCGGCTGCGCCCATACTGTGACGGCCCGCACGCCAGGCGAACTCGATGCCCCGCCATGTGGTAGGATCAGGCGAGCAACACGACCCGCCGGTGCCGCGCGCCCTGATCGGGCGGTGCAGCACCGCGCCGCCGCGTGCACGGCACGCACGAAGGAGCACCAGCCCATGGGAGACGAGAGCATCCGACACGCACTTGCCGGCCGCACCGTGCTGATCACCGGCGGCGCGCGCACCCTGGGTGCCGCGATCGTGCGGCAGATGGCTGCTGCCGGCGCGCGGATCGCGCTGCACTACCACACCGCTGCCGGCGCCGCCCACACCCTGGCCGACGAGCTACGCCACGCCGGCGTCGACATCGCCTGCTTCCCTGCCGATCTCACCGATGCTGCCGCCACCTGCGCCCTGATCGACGCCGTCACGCAGCACTTCGGCACGCTCGACGTCCTGGTCAACAACGTCGGTCCGTACGTCGATACCCCATTCCGCGATCTGGCGCTCGACGACTTCGACCGCGTCATGGCCGGCAACCTGCGCGCCACCTTCGTCCTCACCCAGGCGGCGGCACGGCAGATGCCGGCAGGCGCAATCGTGATCAACATCGCCGCGACCGACCACCGCCATCGTAGCCATTCGGTGTACGGCCTGGCCAAGGCCGGCGTGATCCATCTCGGCGAGGCATTCGCCCGCGAGCTCGCCCCGGCCATCCGCGTCTACACCATCGCCCCGGATCTGCTCGCCGAGAACGAGGCGATGGACGCGACGATCAGCGCGCCGGCGATCGCTGCGACGCCGATGGGCCGCCTGGTGCGTCGTGACGAGGTCGCGGCATTGGTCTGCCTGGTCTGTACGCCGGCCTTCATCATGGCGACCGGTCATACCATCACCCTCGATGGCGGCCGCAGCATCCCGATCATCGCCAGCGGTGGCTGAGCGCCGCACGGGGCATGTGGTGATGGCGCAGCGCGGCTGGCCGTGTTGCCAGCCATGCTTCCCCGCGCGCCGCGTGGCACCTGTGTGGTGGACGAGCCGTGCGCGGCAGGCGCATCACCTGGCCGCGGGGATCCCGGCATCCCGCGCTGCGTGAGCGGCACCGGGGGTGAGGGCGCACCGCACCGCGTCTGCGAGCGGATCGCGCGATGTCGGCGCAGGTGCGCGCATGTGCTATACTGTGTCGCAGCGAGAGCGATGCGGAGGACGTGCAGCACATGAGCCAACTGATGGATCAGGTTGCCAGTTGGATCGAGCAGATCATCCTGGCCCTCGGCTACCCCGGGATCACGCTGGTCATGCTGATCGAGAACCTGTTCCCGCCCATCCCGTCCGAGCTGGTCATGCCGTTTGCCGGATTCCTCGTCGCTGATGGGAAGCTCGACTTTGCCGGCATCGTCACCGCCGGCACGCTCGGCTCGGTTCTCGGCGCACTGGCGCTGTACTACATCGGCCAGTGGGGCGGCGAGGCGGTGCTCCGGCCGTTCGTCCGCCGCTTCGGCCGCTGGTTCATGACCAGCGAAGAGGATCTCGACCGGGCGATCGGCACCTTCGAGCGCCACGGCGAGGTGATGGTGTTCGTCGGCCGGCTCATCCCGATCATCCGAAGCCTGATCTCGTTGCCGGCCGGCATGCAACGCATGGCGCTGCCGAAGTTCCTGTTGTTCACCACCATCGGTTCGGCGATCTGGACGACGCTGTTGTCGTATGCCGGGCTGGTCCTCGGGCAGAACTGGGAGCAGGTGCTCGGCATCATCGAGAGCTATCAGCGCGTCGTCGCGGTGATCCTGGTGGTCGCGGTGCTCGCCTTCTTCGCGTGGAAGTGGCGCCAGCGCCAGGCGATGCGACCTGCCTGACGCTCACGCCTCGGGTTCGAGGTGGAACGAGAGCGGATAACCGGCCTCGCGGGCGGCGTCGTGGGCGCGATACACCCGGTCGCGCGCTTCTTCGTAGGGATACACAGCTACCAGCGCCCGACCGTCGGTGTGCGCCGTCAGCATCACGTCGACTGCGCGCTCGATCGTCAGATCGAAGATTGCGCACAGGATGAGCGTGACGAAGTCCATCGGCGTGGCATCGTCGTTCTCGATGATGACCCGATACGGGCGCGCCAATTCGTCATCGCCGACCACCAGGTACTGGGTTGTGTTGGCGACCTCGGTCGCGGGCAGCGACAGGTTCATCGCATTGTCCCCGCGACCGGGGTACCCGGATCGATCCCCAGCTCGGCGCAGGCGCGCGCATCGGGCACCAGCTCGGCGGAGCCAGCCGGCCGGCCGACCACGGCCTCGAGCCCGGCATCGAGCGACGCGATGCGCTGCACCAGCGCTGCGGCGCCGGCGGCATCGCAGAGGAACACTGCCGTTGGCCCGGTGTCGGTCGAACAATACACCGCGTGCCCTTCGGCGCGCAGCTGGTTGCACAGGCGGAACAGCGTGATGTTGATCGGCTCCCAGCCGAACAGCTTGTGGGCATCGCCCCCCGACATCGTGATGCCATGCAACCGAATGCTGTCGATCTCGGCCCAGCGCCCCAGCGTGCGCCAGTCGCCGCGGCGTGCTGCCGTGATACACTCCAGCACCTCGTCGGCACGGCTGTGCATCCAGGCACGGAACAGGCTGCTGTGTGGCGCATCGCGATGTGCGTCCTCGGTCTGCAGTGCCACCGCCGAATCGATCGGCACGGTCACCAGGCGCAGTTCGTCGAGTGCGCCGGGCGGATCCAGCCGCACGGCAATGCTCTCCTCGTGGGCGATGCCAGGGTACGACAGCCACAGCGCGACACCGCCGGCGGCGCTGCGGCAACCGGAGCCGGCCAACAAGCGCGCGATGCTGCTGACGAAGCGGGTATTGGCCGCTGCCGCAGGGCCAAACAGCGCCGCAATCGCCGCCAGGGCCAGCGCCGCCGATGCCGATGCGCTGGTCCCGAGGCCCTTGCCGACGCGCGAAGCGCGCACAACGTTATGCGACACCACGTGGGCATGGGTGGTCACGCCGGCGATGGCGCGCACCACATCGAGGCTGCGCACGACGCGGGCCAGCTCGCGGCCCGTAGCGCGACGCCCGCCGATCACCAGCGTGTCCTGTGTCAGCTGTGGATCAAACGCCACCCGGGTGAGCGTCGAGCCTGCATCATTGCAGACCGAGATGCTGGGCAGAAATGCGATGCGCCAGTCCCAGTCGCTCATGCCGTGGTACTTGAGAATGCCCTGCATCGGATACGCCCGTGCCGCCGCCGCGCCCGCCGGCGTGACTGGCGCCAGCTGCGTCGGATAGTCCGGCCAGGCGATGCCGGCCTCGCGCAGCGCCGCCAGCAGCCGCCGATGATGTTCGGCCATCAATGCCGCATCGACGGCAAACTCCTGCGGGATCGTTGTCTGCCCCATGCCACCCTCATGCACGCGCCCATCGGCGCCTCCGTGGTCCGGTTCGGGGCTCGCCATCGGCCATGCGGTGTCAGCACACGTCGCGGCAGTCCCTGGCTACAGTATAATGCCTGCGCGGCGCTGTTCAGCGCGCCGCCGCCACATGCGGTGGCTGGCCGTAACGAAGGAGACAGGTTCATGGAAGTCGGGATCACCGGGCTCGGCCGAATGGGTGCCAACATGGCGCGCCGCTGGCTGCGCGCCGGGTATCGTGTGGTGGTACACAACCGCAGCCGCGGGCCGATCGACGAACTCGCTGCCGAAGGCGCAGTCGCCACGTACTCGCTCGAAGAGCTGGTCGCCAACCTGGCGGCGCCGCGTGCCGTGTGGATCATGCTGCCGGCCGGCGATGTGACCGAGCGTGCCATCGACACGCTGATTGGCTTGCTCGAGCCGGGCGACACGATCATCGACAGCGGCAATACCAACTTCAACGACGACATTCGCCGCGCGCGCCGGTTGGCCGAACACCAGATCCAGTACATCGACCAGGGCACCTCGGGTGGCATCTGGGGCCTCGAGAATGGCTACTGCCTGATGGTCGGCGGCGATGTTGCTGCGGTCAGTCGCCTCGAGCCGGCATTCCGCACGCTGGCCCCCGACGACGGCTACCTGCACTGCGGCCCGGTCGGCAGTGGGCACTTCGTGAAGATGGTGCACAATGGCGTCGAGTACGGCATGATGCAGGCCTATGCCGAAGGGTTCGAGATCATGCGGGCCAAGACCGACTTCAATCTCGACATGCATGCCATCGCCGCAGTCTGGAACCATGGCAGCGTCGTGCGCTCGTGGTTGCTCGAACTGGCCGAGGAGGCATTCCGCCAGGACCCTGATCTGGCGACGATCAAGGGGTATGTCCAGGATAGCGGCGAAGGTCGCTGGACGATCCAGACGGCCATCGAGCTGGATGTGCCGGCACCCGTGATCACGGCATCGCTGTTCGAGCGCTTCCACTCGCGCCAGGACGAGTCGTATGCTGCGAAGGTGCTGGCGGCGCTGCGCAAGGGGTTCGGCGGGCATGCGGTGAAGTCGTCGGAGTGACGCTGCGCGCTGCTGCGCGTGGCGATCGTGGTGCCGCCCCGACGGTCTGCCCGGAGCGGGCCGTC
>CAIQIY010000002.1 GCA_903871975.1 uncultured Chloroflexota bacterium
CGGCGTGCCGGCTACGCCGAGCGCCGCGGCTTCGCGGGTGCTGGCCTCGACGGCGGCGAAGCGCAGCTCATCGGCCACGCAGCGGTCGATCTCGCCCACCACCGCGCCAGCCTCGGTGGCGGCGGTGCGAATGCGCGCGCGGGCAGCCGCGGCATCGGCGTTCCATGCGTCGGGCTCGCGAAACAGTGCCGCGTGCAACGCCCAGTAGCCGTCGGGCGTGGTGGTGCAGGCGGCTGCCTGTGCCGCCAGCACACCATGGCGGCTGGTGATCGGCAGCTGCCTGACGACGTAGAACACGATGCCGGTGTCGATGTATTCGCGGCGCAGCGACGGAAACACCTGCTCGTGAAAGCGGCGGCAGGCGGCACAGCCGAAGTCGAGGTATTCGACGATCGTCACGGGCGCGGTCGGCTCGCCCAGGATGGCGACCGCTTCGGCGGCGATGCCGAGGCGTTGCATGCTCCCGGTGCGCACGCCATCGACGCCGATCACCACCGTGGGTGTGGCGCTGGGCGCTGGTGTGATCGTCGACACGGCCAGTGGCGGCGGCCTGGTTGGCGCCACGACGGCTGCGCGGGCACTGGTGGCGCTGGGGCGCAGCGGCGTGGCCGGGATGACCGTCAGGCCCGGCGGCGCAGCGGGTGCGGGTGCCGCATCCGGTGGCGCCGGCGCAGCGCAGGCGACGACCAGCAGCACCAGCAGCGCGTGGATCAGTCTGGGCATGGTTGGCACCGTGGGCACAGATGGGTCCCGCGTTGCGCCACAACGATCCGCACGATCGGCGTGGTGCAGCGTTCGCACGGCAGGCCGGCGCGGCCGTAGGCACGGAACTCGTGCTGGTGGGCGCCCGGCTGGCCATAGGCATCGCGATAATCGCGCAGCGTGCTCCCGCCGTGGGCGATGCCGGCGCGCAACACGGCCACCAGCGCCTCGTGCAGCCGGAGCCATGCCGGCGCGTCCAGCTGATCGGCGCGCTGCCGGGGATGGATCGCCGCCCGCCACAGTGCTTCGTCGGCGTAGATGTTGCCGACCCCGGCGATCCGCTGCTGGTCGAGCAGCAGCGGCTTGATGGCCCGCGCGCGTGCCGCGAGGGCCGCCTGCAACGCCGCGACGGTGAATGCCGGCGTCAGCGGCTCGATGCCGTGCGCCGCATCGAGCGCTGCCAGCCCCGCCGCATCGAGCAGCCGCAACCGGCCGAACTTGCGCGGATCATCGAACTGGATCAGGCGCCCGTCCACCAGGCGCAGTTGCCAGCGCGTGTGCCGGTCGGCCGCAGTCGTCGCCGGCACCACGCTGACGCGCCCCGACATGCGCAGATGGATGGCCAGCCACCACCCGGCGTCGAGCGTCACCACGATCCACTTGGCGCGCCGGCCGACCGCGCTGATCGTACGGTTGCGGATGGCCTCGGCGAACCAGTCGGGCGCAGCGCCATCGAGCGCACGCGGCCAGTCCAGCGCCTGCAGCCCCGCGATCGTCGCACCCAGCACCTGGGCAGCCAGCGAATCGGCAGCGCGTTGCACCTCGGGCAATTCGGGCATCAGCGGGGCTCCAGCCGCGCCAGGCGTTGGCGCAACAGATGATCCGCCAGCACCAGCGCCAGCATCGCCTCGGCCACCGGCACCAGGCGCGGCAGCACCGTCGGGTCGTGACGCCCGTGGATCTCGATCGTCGCCGGCTGCCCCTGCTGGTCGACTGTCTGTTGCGGCTGCGCGATCGACGCCGGTGGCTTGGCAGCCAGGCGCAGCACAATCTCTTCGCCGGTGCTGATGCCGCCGAGGATGCCACCGTGATGATTGCCGGCCGTGCCGATACTGCCATCGGCGCGCGGCACGAACGGATCGTTGTGCTCGGAGCCCCGCATCAGCGCTGCGCCGAACCCTTCGCCAAACTCGACGCCCTTGATCGCCGGGATGCTGAACATCGCCTTGCCGATGTCGGCCTGCAGTTTGTCGAACACCGGCTCGCCGAGCCCCGGCGGCACCCCGCGCGCGCGCAGCTCGACGATGCCGCCCAGCGAGTCCA
>CAIQIY010000003.1 GCA_903871975.1 uncultured Chloroflexota bacterium
CTGCCGCCGCGCCGACATGCGCGGCAAATGCATCGGCGATGATGCGGCGCGTGGTCGGTTCGCCGATCAGCAGCCGATTGTCGCAGTAGATTGGCGAGCGGACACCCGACGCAAAGATGAATGGATCATCCGGGCGAAACAGCACTGATCCGGCGCGCAGCAGCAACCGGGCGATTGTCGGGCCATGCTCCACGCTGGTCATCCCCTCAATCCTCGTCGATTCCCTGGTCGTGCAGCACCGTTGGCGGGCTTGCGTTGTGCCTACGGCAGGCACGCCGAGCGCGATCGCAGAGGCGCACACGCATGCCAACGCGTCGATCGGGGTACGCCAGGTGCAGGACATCCGACCACAGCCGTATGCCACGATCGCGTCGGCCGGCCAGCGACACACTGGCTGTACGCCGGCCTCGCGATGGTTCGCGACCCACGACCGCCATCGCTACCACCTGCGCGGCACGTACAGCCCCAGTATCGCGCGCTGCGGACATGCTGTCAACTCGCGCGTCGCTGCGTTCAGGGCTGATGCAACGCCAGCGGTCGACAGCGACGGCACGTGAGCAGCCAGGTTCGTTGCCCCGGCGCGCGCAGCGAGGCCACACGCAATGTTGGTACCGCTCCGCGACGTTGCACTGGCCCTGAGCGGGCAGCATCCAGGTTGACATTGTATGCATGCACGCTACAATGGGGGTAACCAGACGGGACGACGCGCTCGTGGAACAGGTGAGGTTGGCATGCTCGCGACGACACGCTCCTCCTCATCATTGACTCTGGTCGCTGATGCGGCGCGGTTGCTGGCAACCGACGGGCCGATCAGCAGTCGTGTCGATGGTGTCCTCAACATCATGCGTCGTGCGTTGGGGTTCCACGACGGCCGCGTCAGCCGCGTGGCCGAAGGCACTGGCCGTAGCATTCGCGAACAGTGGACGATCACGAACGGCTGGGACGAACCATGGGTCGACGACGTCCTCGATGCCGCCGTCGCCGCGCGCGCACCCATCCGCCGCATCGTCAGGCGGCGTGGCAGCGATGCGCTGCCCGAAGGGCTGATCACCCACTACTGTGCGCCGATCGCCTGGGATGGCCAGCTGTGGGGGGCAGTCGAGGTGCGCGCTGCAGGGGGTTCGGCGATCGGGCTCGTCGAGCAGACCTCGATCGCGGCGCTGGTACCGCTCCTGGCGGTCGCACTCGCGGGCGACGCAGGCAATGGTTCGGCCGCGCCGGTCGGCGAGCTGACTGGCCGGCAACGCAACTGGCTGCAATCATTGCGCGAGACGATGGAGGCGCCGCTGGCGCTGACCGCGTTGCTCAACCAGCTGCTGGAATGGGCTCTCGAGGCCACCGGCGCCGAAGCCGGCTCGATCAGCCTGGTCGATCACCAGCGCGGCGAACTGATCCTGCAGGCGCACCAGGGGTATGGCCGCGACCCGCTCGGCTTCGACAGTTACGGTGAGCCACGCCGAGCCTGGAGTTGGGATCATGGCATCCCCGGCCGAGCCGCACGCACCGGTCGCCCGCTGGTCGTCCGTGATGTCGGCAATCTACCCGACTTTCAGGCATCCAATCCGGCGGTGCGCGCCGAACTCGCCGTGCCGATCGCCCACGACGGACAGGCGCTCGCGGTGTTGGTGCTCGACAGCGCTCGTGCCACCGCCTTCGCCCCACGCGAGGTCGCAGTCATCACAGCGCTGTGCGAGGCCGCGAATCAACCGCTGCGGCGCGCCGTCGCATACCAGGAGTCCCTCGAATCGAGCACTCATCTGCGGCAGGTATTCGACAATCTGCCGATCGGGCTGGCGCTGGTCGACAAACATGGCCGGGTGTTGCGACACAACGGCGCATGGCTCAGCGTGTGGGGCCTGGGTGCCAGCAGCGGTGGCGAACCATTCGTCCTGCAGTTGGATCTGGTCGAGCGGTTGCTCCAGCGCATTCCCGATCCGCTCGCCTTCACCGATTTCTGTACCAGTGGGCAGCATGCACCGGCCGAGGTCAAATCGCTGGCGGTACGCCTGCATGCACCACACCAGGACATCCACGTATTGTCGGTGCCCACTCGTGACAGCCTCGGCCAACTGACCGGTCGCGTGTGGATGGTCAGCGATGTCACGCGTGAACGTGAAGCCGATCGCGTCAAGTCCGAGTTCATCTCGGTGGTGTCGCACGAGTTGCGCACACCGCTGACGTCGATCCTCGGCTATACCGAACTGCTGCTCGAGCGCCAATTTGCGCCGGCCGAGCAACGCGAGTTCGTCCAGACGGTCTATGATGAGGCCAGCCACCTGGCGACCATCGTCGAAGACCTGCTCGGCGTGACGCGCCTCGAGGCTGGTACGATGCGCCTCAACCAGTGGGTCGTGTCGACCAAGCAGCTGATCAACGAAGTGATGAGCCAGATCAAGATCCAGCTCACCAACCGGCATCGTCTGGTGGTCGACATCCCGGCACAGATCCCGCCGGTCTATGTCGACCGGGACAAAGTGAAGCAGATCCTGTTCAATCTGTTGACCAATGCGGTGAAGTATTCGCCGGCGGGCGGCGAGGTGACGCTGAGCATCCGCGAACCTGCTGCGTTGCCACCGGAGCATCCGCCGGGATCGTTCCTGATCGTCAAAGTGAGCGATCAGGGCATGGGCATTCCCGAAGTCGACAGTCCGCATATCTGGGAGCGGTTCTATCGAGTCGACAACTCCAACACGCGACGGATCGGCGGCACGGGGCTGGGGCTGTTCATCGTCAAGGGATTGGTGGAGCTGCACGGTGGCCGGATCTGGGTCACCAGCGCGGTAGGGCGCGGCAGCGTGTTCACGCTGACGCTGCCGGTAGCGACCGAGTTCGTCCGGGCGTGAGCGTCCCCCGGTCTGCGTGGATCAGCCGGGGCTGCGGGCGGGGAGGGTGGGTGCGGTGTCGATGCTGCTGGCGCGATGCTTCCGCGCAGCACATGGCTTCACTCGCGTGGCATGCATGGTCTACAGGGAGATGGCGTGATGCAGACATCGCTGTTCATGTTCGCCTACGATCTCGTCGACGAAGGCTATGATCACGTGCTCGAAACGGTGCAGCAGCGCGCTGGTGCGAGTGCCGTCACGCTGGCCTGCAGCTACCACCATGCCCGTGATGTCTTTCCCCACAACCCGCGGCGCAAGGTGCGCTTTCTCGAAGGTGGAGCATGTTTTTTTCGGCCGGATCCGGGGCGATACGCCGGATTGCGCATTCAACCCACTGTCAGCCGGCTGACTGATGATGAAGACCCATTGGAGCGGTGCCTGGCGACGGCAGGGCGACGCGGCATGGCTGTGCGCGCATGGACGACGAACCTGCACAATACGGCGCTCGGCACGCGCCATCCCGATGCGGCATTGCAGAACGCGTTTGGCGATCCCTACATCACGTGTCTCTGCCCGGCAAATCCCGATGCGCGGGCATACCTGTGCGCGCTGAGTGCCGATCTCTCGGCTCGCGGGGTACAGGCCATATTGCTCGAGTCCATCGGCTATCACGGATTCGACCATGGCTATCACCACGAGCGCACGTTCGTCCCATTGAGTCCCGCGATTCGGTTTCTGCTCGGACTGTGCTTTTGCGAGCATTGTTGCGCAGCGATGCGTACCAGTGGCATCGATGCCACCAGCCTGCAGCAATTCGTACGCCACGAAATCGAACAGGTCTTTGATGGCGCACCATCGACCGTCGAGGACCTGCCGGTCGACCGTGAAGCGCTCGCCGGGCTGGCTGGCGGCGAACTCGGCGCATGGCTGACCGCCAGATGCGGGATCGTGAGCAGCCTGGTGTACGAAATCACCCAGGCGATCCACAGTGCAGGTTCGGCACAGTCGATTGCGATGGACATGTCGGGCGCAGCACTCGGATACGCGACGGGCATGCCGACCGGGGCGCTGGCACACAGCCGTGCGTGGGAAGACGGCCTCGATCTGCGGTCGGTGGCGGCTGCAGCGGATGGGCTGGCGGTGCTGGCGTATGCGCGTGACCCTGCGCGCGTGGCGGCCGATCTCGCCGCGTATCGGCACATCCTGCCGCAGGATCGGTCGCTGACCGTCGGTGTCCGTCCGATGCCACCGGACTGTCTGTCGGCCGCGGCGTTTGCCCCCAAAGCCGCCGTGATCGCCAGCATGGGGGCGACATCGATGGATGTGTACCACTATGGCCTGATGCGCCAACAGCAGTTGGATTGGGTCGGCGCGGCGCGCTACACTCCGCCGCCTGCCTGACGCGTGCCGCAGCACGCCCGGCCCGGCGCAGGGTCGCCGCCGCCCAGGGTGTGTGGCCGTCAGGGATTCGCTGACGCCGGCGGAGCGATCATCTCGTCGGTTGGCATCACATCGCCGACCGGCACCCAGCCGACGACGCGCCAGCTGCCGCGAACCACCACCTCGTACCAGCCGTCGCGGGCGCTGAATACGACGAGCCGCGAGTCGTCATCGAGTTCGGCGAGGACGCGCGCGCCGTCGCGTGGTGCCGAGCGTACCACCACTCCCGGGCGTGCGGGGCGCTGCATGGGGTACTCGACGGGCAGCAAGGCTGCGCCATCGGCCGGATCACGTGCGCGAAGATACGCCATCACACCATCGGCGATGGCGGCGGCGACGACATCGGCCTGTTCGGTCATGAACGCGCGATCCGTCGGATTGGTGAGGAATCCCATCTCCAGGATCACCGACGGTGTCGTTCGTGCGACCGCATGCACGTGGCGGCGATAGTTGAAGGCATAGTACCCACGCATGTTGATGGTGATCGCGTCATCGCGCGGCAGACCGGTGATGTCACCATACGCCTGATCGAGTGCTGTCATCAGCGCCGCCGATGCCCGCGAGGTTCGCCACGGTGTCGCGAGCTTGTAGCCACGGGCAGCGCTGCCGGCAACACCATCGGCATGCAGCGCGATGAAGACATCGGCATCATAGGCCGGCGGCACGGTTGCCGGCAGCACATCGACAGTGACCCCTTGTGCCGTGAGCAACGCAGCGGCACGTTGCGCGACGTCGAGGTTTACCTCCCATTCGGCGATGCCGCCAGCGAAGGCACCTGCCGATGTCCGCAGGCGCTCCAGTTCGTCGGGCAGCTCGCGCGACAACCAGTGACCAGCCTGCAAGCCGACGCGCGGCGCGGTGCCGGCGGGGCGCGGCGTCGGCGTCGGTTGCATGATCGCCCCCGAGGGATCGAGCAGGATCGGTTTCATCAGTGGCCGCGGTGCGGCCATGGCGCTGGTGACCAGCAGCCCGACCGCGATGAGCGCCGCCACGAGAACCCGGGCAAGGTGCGACGAAGTCATGATGCAGTCCCTCCCGATGGGGTGGCCGCCTGCCCGCGGCGACGCATGGCGCGGCGCACGATGACCGCGTACCCGACGGCGAAGATGATGGCAAACGAGAACCACTGGATTGCGTAACCCAGATGCGGGCCGGCACCCAGATCGCCGACTGCCACCGGCCGCGGCAATCGCCCGCCGTCGGCAGCAGCCGGCTCCTGCACGATGGAGAAGGGCGCCAGCCGGTACGGCATCTGCTGCTGCATGCGCTCGAGGTCCATCCAGAACCAGCGCTCGAGCCGCGGCCGGTCGGCAGTGAGTGGTGGATCTGCCGGGCGCTCGCCGCGCTGGGCAATTCGCGTCACGCCGGTGATGCTGACCTCGCCGGTCGGCGTGGGGAGTGCACGACGCTGCGCTTCGTCGGCCAATGCCAGCGGGATCCATCCGCGATCGATCATGATGGCTTGCTCGCTGCCGCTCAGACGCAGCGGTGTGATCAAGTGATATCCGGTCGCACCATCGAGCGACCGGTTGCGCAACAACACGTCGTGCGCCGGGTCGAATGTGCCACGCACCGTGACACGGCGGTAATCGAGCGCCTCGTCGAGCTCGGGCGACCCCGCGAGCAGCACCAGCGGGGCCTGCTGGAGTCCGGCACGAATCTGGGCGTTCTGCCGCTCGCGCTCGGCGTGGCGTTCGAGCTGCCAGACGCCCAGGCGGCAGAGGACACCGACTGCGAGGATGATGATGATCGTCATGGCGCGGCCACGCCAGCGCCCCGCTCGTGTCGTCATACAAGCAGTATACCACGGGAGCACCGGCAGCGACCGGTGGGATGTCGTGCGATGACCCATCGTGCGTTCCACCACGCACAGGCACCGCTGCAGCCCGGGCACAGCCCGTTCCGACGGCCGACTTCAACCGATGATGAGCGGCCGACCCGACCGGTGCCGATCTTCGATGTGATTCGACCAACGCATCGCGGCATGGATCGCCAGTTCGCGCTATACTCTCCAGACGCCATCCATTCGGTCACCAAGGGAGGGCAGATGCAGGTCGGCATCGATTTTGGCACGACCAATTCGAGTGCTGCCGTGTATGATGGCCGGCAGGTCCGCCTGCTGGACGTCGATCCACGCCACACCACACCGACGATCATGCGGTCGGCACTCTTCATCACCCGGGACGGCGTGCCGGTCATCGGCAGCGAGGCGATCGAGCGCTATCTCGCGGGGAACGTCGGTCGCACGATCGAGTATGTCTGGCGCTATGTCGGCGAGGCAGAGCTGACGCTGGCGGAGTTCGGCACCGTCATGCAGGCGCTCTACGCGCCAGTCGATCCCGAGGAACCGGGCCGGCTGTTCCAATCGCTCAAGTCGCACTTGCGCGACCGGAGCTTCATCGGCACGAATGTCTTTGGTGTCCACTACACGCTCGAGACGCTGATCGCCATCGTGTTGCGCGGCATGCTGGAGCGCATTGAACGCCAGATCGGCGCCGGGGTGACCCATGTGGTGATGGGGCGGCCGGTGCGCTATGCAGCCGACGCGGCGCTCGATGCGCTGGCACTCGAGCGAATGCGCGCCGCGTGCCACCAGGCGGGCCTGCCCCCGGTATCATTCCTTGCCGAGCCGACGGCTGCGGCGTATGCCTTCGCCGCCGATACGACTGGCCCGAACCACGTGCTGGTATTTGATGCGGGTGGTGGGACGATCGATGTGACGGTGATGCACATCGATGCCGCACGTCAGACGCAGGTGCTGGCCACAGACGGCGTACCGATCGGTGGCGACCTTCTCGATCAGCGCCTCGTGATGGGGCGGCTGCTGCATCACTTCGGTGATGGTGCGACGCTCGGCCCACGCCGCTTGCCGCTGCCGGCGGTGCTGCTCGAGCACCTCGGTGAATGGCAGAGCATCGTCGATCTGACGCAACCACGGTACCTGGCGATCATCGATGAGGCGATCCGCACCGGCGATCGGCCGCGCGAGCTGCGCCAGTTGCAGGCGCTGGTGTCGGAGAATTATGGCTTGACGCTGTATTCGGCCGTCGAACAGGCCAAGGTGCAGCTCAGCAGCACATCCGCCACCGAGGTGTGTGTCGAGGTGCCCGGCATCGCCATTCGCGAGCGCATCACGCGCCGCGACTTCGAACGCCTGATCGGCCCCGATGTACGTACGGTGGCCGAGTGTGTCGATCGTGCGTTGCAGACCGCAGGAATCGCGCCGGACGACATCGATGTCGTGTTGCGGACCGGCGGATCATCGCGGGTGCCAGCGCTCGTGCGCGTACTTGAGCAGCGTTTTGGTCCATCGCGCCTGCGCGAGATGGATGTCTTCACCGGCGTAGCAGCTGGGCTGTCGATCGCCGCGTTCGAGGGATACCGTGGCTGAATCGGGCCATGCGGGCGGCACAGCATACTGTGGCGCTCGCTGCCCCGCTGCGGCACCCCGCGGGGCAGGCACGTGCACGTGGGGGCGCGCAATGCCCAGGCTGCGGGCGGCGTCAGCCGGGGCACGTGAGCGCATCGCCGGCACGCTGTTGCTCGAGCAACGCGATCGCCAACAGCACGTGCGGATCTGATTCGAGCGC
>CAIQIY010000004.1 GCA_903871975.1 uncultured Chloroflexota bacterium
GACGAGGCCCATCGACACTCGGCCACAGCGCGACACTCCCCACACGACCGTGTGCCGTGCCACCCGCTCTGCCTAGCGCGCAGCCCCCGCCACTGCCTCGCCCGCCACCGTTCGCTCGACGATCGCCCCGTCGCGCATATGGTGGACCTCATCGGCGAATTCATGAACCGCCCGATCGTGAGTCGCCATCACCAGCGTCACACGCTCCGAGCGCACGATCTCGCGCAGCAGCGTCAGCAGATTGCGCCCAGTCGTCGAATCCAGCTCCCCGGTTGGCTCATCGGCCAGCAGTAACGGTGGGCGTGTCACCAGCGCGCGGGCGATGGCGACGCGCTGCTGCTGACCACCGCTCATCTCGGCCGGACGGTGAGTCGCCCAGCGCTCAAGGCCGACCAGCGCCAACGCGTCCTCGGCACGGCGGCGGCGTTCGGCGCCACTCCGCACCCCACCGATGCGCAACGGCATCTCGACGTTTTCCCACGCCGACAGGATGGGCAGCAGCGCAAACGACTGAAACACGAACCCGATCCTGGTGCGTCGCAGCAGCGTCAGCTGCTCTTGGCTCAGACCACGCAGCGACGTGCCGAACAATGCGACGTCGCCTTGGGTGGGTTGGTCGAGCCCACCGATCATATTCAACAGCGTCGTCTTGCCCGAGCCCGAACGCCCCATCAACGCCGTAAACCCACCGACCGGCACCCGCAGGCTCACGCCACGCAAGGCCAGAATGTCCTCGTTATTCACATGATACGCGCGGACCACCCGATCAGCGCGTACAGCAACCTGCTCTGCGCTCGTCATCACTCCCTCGTCGCCCCACCGATCGACACCATCACCGCGGTCGTCGCAATCCGGCAAACCAGCGGCGCACGCCACGCGGTCGCTCCGCCGGCGGCTCATCTGGTTCGGTCAGTCGTTTCGCCGGCACCGTGAACTCGCCGCCCGCGACCGGCCGCAGCAACAAGCCATCGGGCGTCTCTTCGAGACGCATGCGGTCGCCGATGCCATAACGCTCGCGAATCTCCTTGGGCACCTGCAAGCGCCCGGCCGAATCGAGCATCACGAGCTCTTCGAACACCGGAACGCTCGCGCCAGCCGCATCCGTCGCCTCATCGGTCTCGGTGCGGCGGATCGTCTCGCTGCTGGTCTTGCCATCGCGAATGGCGACGACGCGATCGACGAACCGTGCGATCTGTGGATCATGGCTCACGATGACGACGGTCAGCCCGTAGGTCCGATTCAGCTGGTGAAAGATGTCGAAGATGACCTCGGCCGTCGCCGAGTCGAGCTCACCGGTCGGCTCGTCGCCGAGCAGCAGTGCCGGGCGATTGGCCAGGGCGATGGCGATGGCGACGCGCTGTTGCTCGCCACCCGACAGCTGCGCCAGCCGATGGTGGCGCCGATGCCCGAGCCGCACCGCCTCGATCAACTCGGACGACCATGCACGGCGTTCGCGTGGCGCAATGCCGCTCATGATCATCGGCAACTCGACGTTCTGTTCGACATTCAGATACGGGATGAGATTGCGGGCCTTCTGCTGCCAGACGAAGCCGACATACCGTCGACGGTAATCGTCGAGATCGCGATCCGTCATCTTGAGGAGATCATTGCCTGCGACGACCAGCCGGCCCGCAGCCGGCCGATCGAGCCCACCCAGCACGTTGAGCAGCGTCGTCTTGCCAGAACCACTCGAACCGACCAGCGACATCACCTCGCCAGGCTGCACCGTCAGATCGAGGCCTTGGAGTGCGATGATCTCGATCTCGTCGAGCTTGTAGATCTTGACGAGGTTTTCGCACAGGATGAGTGGCTCAGTCGTCATATCGCCTCGCCGAGCTTGACGGCCTGGAACAGTTTCATGCGACGCAGCAGCAACACCATCATCGCGACCGCGAGCAGCAGCATGCCGAAGAAGACGGCATAGATCACCGCGATCTGATCCCATGCGATGCCGACGATGAATGGCGGGATCTGTGCGTGTTCGCCGCGCCGGACCTGCAGGAACGGAATGAACAGCTGGCTGGCGGCCACGCCGATCAGGGTACCGGCGGCGCCACCGATGCCGATGATCAGTGCCTGTTCGCAGGCGAGCAACGTGCCGAGCTGCCGCGACGACAGGCCAATGGCACGCAGCATGCCGAGCTCGACGAACCGGCGCTGGAATGAGAGCAGCGAGTAGAACAGGAACCCGAGCACGGTGAGAAACGCCGACGCCACGAAGCCAACCGACAGCAGGCCGTAGAACCCCTGGCGCTCGGGGCGCTGGCGTTCGGCGAGGATCTCCTCGGGGATGAAGCCGCGTTCGAACGTCGCGAGCCCGATGTCGAGGAAGCCGCGCTCCAGTCGTTCGCGCGTCACGGTGTCGTCGACGCGGAGCCAGACGTCGTAGGGGTACATCCCACCCTGGGCATCGTGGGCATAGTCGAGATTGCCGACCATGAACGGGCCATCGTCCGGATAGATCGTCGGGAACAGGCGCACATAGCCGGCGACCGTCACTGGCACCTCGACGCGGCGATCCAGATCGCTCATCAGGATGGTCAAGCGATCACCCACGCGTGCACCAAGTTTTGCCGCCATATCGGTGCTGAGCAGCACGCTCGATGGATCATCGGCCAGCCGGTTCATCAATGCGCCGAGCGACTCACGGGCATAATCAGTGCGCCAGCGCGCCACCTGGGTGAGCTCGACGCGGTCGACGCCGATGAACCGCCCCGATAGCGAGTTCGTGCTGCCGCGCACCTCGACTCCGCTCGACGACACGCGCGTCGCGCCAGTCACGCCGGGAATGCGCAGGTATTCGGTCACCGGCAGGAACAGGAACCGGGGGCCTTCGAGGACTTCCGATTCTGGCTGAGCCGGATCGGCTGGCGTGGTGCTGAACCCGGGGCCAGACGCCGACTCGGTCGCCTGGCCGAGATCGTAGACGCGCATGTCGCCGCCGTTGGCGTAATACGCCTCATCGAAGAGGTGCTGGTCGAGCGTGCGCGCCATTGATGCGGTGAATGTCGCCAGGCTGAGGGTGAGCACCAAGAGCAGCACCGGGCCGGTGTAGGCGCTGGGCGTGCGCGCCAGATAGCGCAGCGCCGTCACCAGCGCGATGCCAGGCAGGCGCTCGGCCGGCCAGGCCAGCAGCGTCATCGCCAGCGGGAAGAGCCGGGCAGCGATCAGCGCCATCGTGAACACGAACAGCGTGGGGGCGAGCAACAGCAGCGGATTGCCGAACGGATCACCGGCCGTACCACCGAGGAACGCCACCGTGCCACGCTGCTGCAGCAACGAGTAGCCATACCAGACCGGGATGAGCAGCAGGACATCGAGGTAGGCGCGTTGCCAGAGCGGGCGTCGCCCGGCGCGTGCGCGGTCGCTCTTGAACGAGACGATGGTATAACGCGCGACGCCGAACGCCGGGATGAGGCTCGCGACGACCAGGACTGCCAGCATTTGCCAGGCGCGCTGCCAGGCGTCTGGCGTCAGTTCGATCGGCAGTGGCTCGCC
>CAIQIY010000005.1 GCA_903871975.1 uncultured Chloroflexota bacterium
AACCCACGCAGTTCGGCCTCGTCGCGCACGCCACCGAGGCTGACGCGTATGAAGCCACGGCCTAGCGCCCGCGCAATGCTCTGCCCCAGGCTGGTCTTGCCGACGCCGGGCGGGCCGACGAACAGCAGGATGGGCTCGCGGGCCAGCGCCGGGCTCCCGCTCTCATCGGCCAGCAATTGGCGTCGCCGCCGCACCGCCAGATACTCCAGCAGCCGTGCCTTGATCGGCTCGAGGCCGTAGTGATCGCTGTCGAGCACAGCACGCGCATGAGCGATGTCGATCGCCATGCCGGTTGGCCGATCCCACGGCAAGTCTGCGACCCACTCCAGATAGGTGCGCACCATCTGATACTCGGGCGACGTGTTGTTCATCCGGCGCAACCGGGCCAATTCGCGATCGGCCTCCTTGCGGGCTGCCTCGGGCAGATGGGCCGCAGCCAGCCGCTCGCGCAGCGTCTCGAGCTCATCGGACTCCGGGTCGTCCTCGCCGAGTTCCTTCTGGATGGCGCGCAGCTGCTGGCGCAAGTAGAACTCGCGCTGCTGCCGCGCCGTGCCTTCCTGCACTTCCTGGCGCAGTCGGGCCTGCACATCGAGCACCATCAGCTGCTTGCGATAGGCATCGCGCACCTTCACCAGCCGCTCGGTGACATCAAACGTCTCGAGCAGCTCCTGGCGCTCGCTGAAGGTGTAATCCGGCGAGTATCCGGTGTTGTCGGCGAGATGCCCCGGGTCCTCAATGCTCCGCACAAAGTTGCGGATCTCCTGCGGCACTTCGCGGCGTTCCAGGACTGCGTCGATCGTCGCGTGGACATCGCGTGCCAGTGCCTCGAGCTCGGCACTGGTCGCCACGGCGTCGGCACGTTCGGTATACGAGGCGCGGGCATACGGCCGCTCGGCGATGATCTCGTCGACGATGCCGCGCACCATGCCGCGCACGACGACACCGCTGTTGCCGTTGGGCAGCTTCCCCGCCTGCTCGATGCGCGCGACCGTGCCGACGCGATGCAACTGAAGCATGAGCGGGTCATCGTCGCGTGCTTGCTCTCGCCGCGCGATCAGGAGCACCAGCCGGTCGTGTGCCAGCGCGTACTGGGCTGCGGCATCGTTCTCCGGCGTCAGTGGCAGGGTGACGACCGTATACGGGAAGACCACCGCGCCATCGAGGATGATCACCGGCAGTTCCGACCGGCTGGTGCTGGTGGCTGGTTCAAGTTCTGACATCTCACTCCTCCTCGGGCCATCGGATGACGGCGTCACATCTGCCTTCAGTATCAGCATTGCGGCGAGTGGTGTCAACGCGCGGGGCGCCAACTTGCGCATGAGAAGTATAAGAAATCGCGGGATCGCCACGGTATGTCGCTATAATGGGTGCGATGGGCACGCGTGAGGCAGGGCATGAGCGATCCAGGGACCCACGAACTGAACGAGGCGCAACGCCGCGCGGTCGAGGCTGGCGCCGGGCCGGTGCTGGTGCTGGCCGGGCCGGGGTCGGGCAAGACGCGGGTGTTGACGCAGCGTGTGGTGTATCTGATCCAGCACCGTGGCATCGATCCGGCGGCGATTCTGGCGGTGACGTTCACCAACAAGGCTGCCCGCGAGATGAAGCAACGCATCGCCGCGGCCTTGCCGGCCGGATCTGTCGCACCGCTGGTTGGCACAGTCCACAGCCTGTGCGCTCGCTTTCTGCGCCGCGATGCACCACAGTTGGGCCGCGAGCGCGAGTTTGCGATCTACGATGGCGATGACCAGTTGCGCTTGATGCGGCGGGTGCTGCGCGAACTTGAGCTGGACGAGCAGCGCCATGCGCCCCGTGCACTGCTGGCGGCGATCTCGCGCGCCAAGCAGGAGCTGATCGACGTGGCGGCCTATCAGCGTCAGGCGCGCGGCTACCTCGAAGAGATCACCGGCCGGGCATTCGCCCGCTACCAGGCGCTGTTGCTCGAAGCCAATGCCTTCGATTTCGACGATCTGCTCGGCGAGATGGCAGGCCTGTTCGAGCGACGCCCCGACGTCCTCGCGTGGTATCACCGCCGCTATCAGTGCATCCTGGCCGATGAGTACCAGGACACCAATCGCGTCCAGTACGTCTTGCTGCGCCAGCTCGCCGCGGCTCATCGTCAGTTGTTCGTCGTCGGCGACGAGGATCAGTCGATCTATGCGTTCCGCGGCGCCGACATTCGCAACATCCGCATGTTCACCAGCGACTATCCGGACGCCGAGGTGATCCTGCTGCGCCGCAACTATCGCAGCACGCGCGCCATCCTCGACGTGGCCCAGGCGGTGATCAATCGCAGCGGGCATCGTCGTGCCCCCAAGGAACTCGAGACGATCCATGGTGATGGTGCGCCGGTGCAGGTGTTGGCAGCGTATGATCAGGACGATGAGGCGAGCCTGGTGGCCGATGCCATCGTGGCGCTGGGCGCGGAAGGCACGGCAGCGCCCGGCGATGTGGCGGTGATGTACCGCACGAATGCGCAGTCGCGCGCGATCGAGGAAGCACTCCTGCATCGTGGGCTGCGCTATCAGATCGTCGGCGGCACGCGCTTCTACGATCGCAAGGAGGTCAAGGATGTACTGGCGTATGTGCGCGTGATCGACAACCCATTCGACAGCCTGAGCCTCGGCCGGATCATCAATTGGCCGGCGCGCGGCATCGGCGAGCGCACGGTGGCCGAACTTGAGCGGCGCGCGGCGACGACAACGTTGCCGCTCTACACGGTGTTGCAGATGATGGCGGCCGGTGACGACGCGCCGCCGCTCGGGACGCGCGCGTTGCGCCAAGTGCGCGCGTTCCTCGCGTTGCTCGATGCGATGCTCGTCTGGCGCACGGCAGATGATCCGGTGGCGATGTTGCAGGATCTGTTCGAGCGCCTCGGGCTACGCAGCGTGCTGGAACAGGAGTATGGCCGCGTCGATGGTGCCGAGCGCTGGGAGAACGTGCAGGAACTGCGCAATGTCGCGGCGACGGTGGAACCGCGGGATGATGCCACGCGCCTGACGGCGTTTCTCGAGGCCGTGGCGCTGGTGGCCGATGGCGAGCGTGGCGACAGCGTCGGCGGGGTGACGTGCATCACGCTGCATCAGGCCAAGGGCCTCGAGTTTCCGGTGGTGTTCATCACGGGTCTCGAGGAAGGCCTGCTGCCGCATGCGCGCTCGCTTGAGGATCGTGATGCGCTCGACGAGGAGCGGCGATTGTTCTACGTCGGTGCCACGCGGGCGCGACAGCGGCTGGTGTTGTTGTATGCCGCACGGCGCACGAGCTTCGGCCGACAGTCGGGCAACGAGCCGTCGCGGTTCCTCGAGGATATCCCACTCGCCGCGCTACAACGCGGCGGCCGGGGTACATCGCGCAGCGCCGTGCCGCTACGGAGCCAGCGCAACGTGCCGAACAGCCCGGCGGTTGCGCGTGCGCAACCGTTGGGCGATGCAGTCGCCTCGTTTGCGCCCGGCCAACGGGTACGCCATGCCAACTTCGGCGAGGGTGTGGTGGTGAGTGCACGGCCCATCGAGGGTGACGTCGAGGTGACGGTGGCGTTCGTCGGCCAGGGGGTGCGGCGACTGCTGGCGAGTTTCGCCCGGCTCGAACCGTCGCCGTGAACGATAGGCGGTGTGGTGTGTCCACCGTGGAGCATCGGCGCCAGAGATCGTGGCCCGCACGTTCGTCTGCCCCACACACCACCGGCGAGCACGGCATTCGGTGCTCTCACAGCACCTGGAAGCTGCCGTCGTCGAGACTCTTGAGCATGCGGTGCGCCTTGAGCGCCACCCACAACGCCAGTCGATCCTCGGGGTCATCGAGATCCAGCCCGCTGATCTCGCGGATGCGCCCGAGGCGGTACAGCAGGGTATTGCGGTGGACATGCAGCGCGTCGGCGGTACGCGCCAGGTTGCCCAGGTTGGCGAAGAATGCCTCGAGGGTCTTGACCAGCTCGGCGCGCTGATCCCGGTCATATTCGCTGATGCTCGCCAGCGTGCCGCGATAGAACTCCCACAATTCGGGTGATTCGCGCAGCACGATCAGCAGCCGATAGACTCCCAGATCGCTGTAGTCGAGCACCTGACGACCGTCGAGCAACTGCCGGCCGATGCGCATCGCCTGCTCGGCTTCGCGCAACGATCGTGGCCAGTTGGCGACGCTGACCGCTTCCTTGCCGATCGCGACGACCAATCCAGGGAGTTCGGCGCACAGGCGCTGGCGTAGTTGTTCGGCCAGCGCATGGGCGTGATGCCCATGCTCCTGCGCTGGCATGAAGCACAGCACGCCGTCGGCACGGCGCATCGTCGGCGCAGTCGTACCGATCGCGTGCAGGGCATGGTGCACGGCGCTCATGATCCGCGCCGGTGGCAGCTCGGAATCCGCAGGCGCGCAGATCAGTGCGTAATGCGCTCGCCGCAGATCATAGCCGAGCTCGCGGCCACGTTGCAGCAATGCCTCGTTGTCGGCCGGTGGCCCCGCCAGGATCGTCTGGACGAAATCGCCGCGCAGGCGCTCCTCGGCGGCGAGGACTGCCTGCTCCTTTGACAGTTCGAGTGCGAGTGCGGCTGCGCCCTGTTGCGCCGCATGCCGATCCCATTCATCGAGGCCGTCGCCGCATAGTACCAGTGCGCCCAGGCGCTCGCCGCTGGCACCGAGGTGCTGGATCCACAGGGTGTGGCCCAGGTATGCCGCCGCGCCGGACCGGCCGGGTTGCAGCGTCTGCAGCGCGACGCGCGCCGGGCCTCGGGCGCGCAGGCCACGCAGCTCGCCCGAGGCACTGTAGCACGCCACTGCCCGGCCGGTGCGCTCGGCCAGCAGGTCGATCATGTCGGCCAGCGCGGCACCGGCCAGCGACCGTTGCGTCAGCAGGCTGCCCAGCTGGGCGGCACGTCGCTCGACTTGCGCCTCGTAATCGCCGATCAGGCGCTGCACTTCACGCTCGACGTCACGCAGATCGGCGGTGCCCGGCAGCTGGATGAGCGGCAACCGTGCTGCTTCGGCCGCAGCCGGCGCTGCGTCGTCGATCTCGCCCTGGACACAGATGCCCGCGATCGGTACCAGCGCCAGCCGCTCGATCAGCGTCGGCAAGGTCAACCGGCTGTCCAGTGCCGCCAGCGCACTCAGCGACACCAGCGCCAGCTCGCCGCCACGCAGATTGGCGAAGGCTGGTGGCGTGGCCCGCGGTGTGACGACCCATGCGACATGCAGCGCGAGGTGCCCCTCGCCGGCGATGACACTCGCACCGGGGGGCAAGGCGAGTCTGAGGGCATCACGTACGGTGATCGGCGGCATGCTGCTTCGGCCTTGTGTCTTGGTCTCTGTTCTGGTGATTGGATACGTATTGTACCAGAAACCGATGGCCGCACTCGTGGTGGCCAGCCGCGTGCCGCCGACGGCCCTCGCGGCGCGCTGGCGCTCCATGGTTGCGCGTGCATCGGTGATGTGATAGGCTCGGCACGGAGCCGGGAACGCTGTCAGACCCGGCACATCTGCATCGCGATGCCATCCAGGGCCCACGATGCCACGGTTGGCGGCATGTCTATGCCGTTGGTTGCCCACTGCTGATTGGTGTCACTCAGGCACGAACGAGGATTGTCAACGATGCGTCATCTGCGAAGGATGTGATCGACGATGCGAGCCAGCGATGCAGCTACCGATCACGCGGTGATGCCCATCGCCTGCACCACGATCAGGTTCAGCAGTTGGATCACACGCTGGCGGGTTGCCAGCTCGGCAATCGTGTCAAGGTTGCTGTGAGCAGCCTGTCCATGCAGGGGGCGACCAGACTCGTGCCGTATCGTCACCCGCCGTCGATCGGTCCCGGAGAAGATAGCATCGCTGTAGTGAAACGAGTCCATCACCATGATGCATGACATCAACATCGACGAAGCGGCAGCACTGACTGCGCAGCTTGTAAGCATCCGCAGTTACCCTGGCGAGGAAGCCGACGTCCAGGCATTCGTCGCCGACTGGTTCGAGCGGCATGGCATCGCCGTCGAGCGGCAGCCCACGCGCGATGGCCGCAGCAACGTCATCGCGCGGGTCGAGCGCGGCCCGGGTGCCACGATGCTGTTCAACGGGCACGTCGACACCGTGCTGGCCGCCACCGGCTGGGAGCACGATCCTTGGCGTGTCAGGCGCGATGGCGAGCTCCTGTATGGCCTGGGCGTCGCCGACATGAAGTCCGGCGTCGCTGCGATGATGCTGGCGACGCGTGCGCTGGCACAGTCGCAGCGCGACTGGCACGGCACCGTGATCGCCACCAGCGTGGTCGACGAAGAGGCCTACTCGGTGGGGGCACGCACGCTGGTCGAAGCCGGCATTCACGCGGATTACTGCATCGTCACCGAGCCGAGCTGGCAGCAGCCGTGTCTCGGCGGCGTCGGCAAAGTGCTGGTCGTCGGCGACGTCACCGGCAAGGCAGCCCATGGTTCACTCCCCGAGCAAGGCGTCAACGCCGCCGTCGCCGCGGCGCAGTTCGTCGTCGCACTCGATGCGGTGCAGCTCGCCGAGCATCCGCAGATGCGCGCCACGCAAGCGCTGTTGTCGCTGCACGGTGGCAGCCCGCAGTATGTCATCACTGTGCCAGAACACGCCCGGTTCGTGATCAACCGTCACACCGTACCCGGCGAGAGCGATGCGGCAGTGCTCGGGCAGCTACAGGCATTGGCCGACGGGCTCGGTTCGGCGGCCCGGTTCGACATCCAGATCCAGCCGCCATACTACCCCGCATGGGAGACATCGCCGGCGCATCCATTCGTCGTGGCCTTCGGCGCCGCCTACCAGCGCGAGACCGGTCAGGCACCCGCGTACGGCTACCTGCGCGGCGTGGCCGACGCCAACTACTTCTCGGCCGATTGTGGTATCCCCACCATCGTCTTTGGTCCCGACGGCGGCAGATTCCATCAGGCTGGCGAGTGGGTTGCGCTGCCGACAATCGTCGGGTGCGCCCGTGTGCTGGTCGATCTGACGACGACCCTGTTGGCTGGTGGCTAGGGCGACAGCAATGCCGTCGTGCGCCAGCCGCCGCAGCACCCAGCGCAACGGTGGGGCTATACAGCACGACGCCGACGATGTATAATCGTGGCGCGAAGCGATTGAGCCGGGGTGGAGGGTGTGATGGTTCGTTGCCCGAACTGTGGTGTCGAGAATCCGCCGGGCGCGCGGTTCTGCGATCAATGCGGGGCAGCACTCGCCCCGGCAGCCGGTACGCCGGTGTCTGGCGCCAGTGCATGCCCGCGATGCGGCGCCAGCGTGTTGCCGGGAGAGCTGTTCTGCGACAATTGCGGCGAGTCGTTGACCGCCAGCGCACCCGCGGCGGGGGCGCCGGCAGCAACAGCACCGCCCGCAGTCCC
>CAIQIY010000006.1 GCA_903871975.1 uncultured Chloroflexota bacterium
AGATCAGCAATTCGGTCATCCAGGCGAAGAGCTCGATCAGCGTGACGCCGGGATCGCTGACCTTGTGATCGGTCCACTCGGGGCAATAGCGCGGGATCATGCGCTTGGCTTCGTCGACGATGTCCTGAAACCGACGATCGTCGAGGTTGGGCGTCGGCAGTGGCATGGTTCCAGCTCCCTCTGATCCAGCGATAGTCAGGGCTCGCCCGGGATCGTATAGAACGGATACACGAGCGCGCGGCGGTCGTTGGTCGCCTTGACCTCATAGACGATATAGATCAACAGCAGGCCATCGACGCGTGGGTCGGCCTCGGCGACGACATCGATGACGGTGATGCGCGGCTCCCAGTAGCCCAGCGCCTCGCGCACATAATGCCCGGCGGCGGTCGCCGTCGCGGCGTTCATCGGTGCAAACACCAGCTCGTGGATCCGGCTGCCGAAGCGTGGCCGCATCACCCGTGCGCCGATCGGCGTGGCCAGAATGATGCTGATCGCCTGCTCGATCTCGTCGCTGCCGCGCGCCAGCGCGATGCCACCACGACCGTCGACGCCCAGCGGGATGCGCCACCCCGAGCCGATGAAGTCGTACGAGGGTCCCAACGTCATCGCGGACTCCTGTCTGTGTCGCGGTCGTGGCAGCGCATCAATTGATCCGCACCAGGGCTCCCTGAACCGTCAGCACTGCCGAGGCCTTCACCTCGGTGGTGGCACCGCTGAGGGCGACCTGACCATTGCCCTGCAGCGTGAGATTGGCGGCGCTCTCGAGCTTGACACCGCTCGGGCCGAGCTCGAGCCGGTTGCCACCGCTCGTCAGGCCGAGTTTGCCACTGGCCTTGAAGGTCAGATCGCCACCACTCTCGATCGTCAGCGTACCGCTCCCCGCATCGTCGAGGGTGATCGTATGGCGCGCCGATTTCAGCACGATCGTACGATCGCCATCGCTGAGCAGGAGCCGCAGCCCGCCGCTGGTCAGGATCTCGATCGCGGCATGCCCCGCGCCGCTCGCGTCGTCGAACGTCAGGGTGTGCCCGCTGCGTGTGCGCAGGACCCGACGATTGACGGCGCCGTTGGCGACGGGTTGGGCGATGTCGTGCTTGTCACTGCCGTTCCACAGCCCGCCGACCACATACGGTCGATTGATATCGCCATGTTCGAACGCCACCAGCACCTCGTCGTTGACTTCGGGCAGCAGCAGCAGACCGCGCGCCTTGCCGGCCCCCGGTGCAGCGATGCGTGCCCAGCCGCTCGCCAGCGCCTCGTCGAGCCAGGGGAACGTGAGCTTCACGCGCCCCAGGCCTTCGGGATCGTCGTTGCTCGTCACGATCGCCGGCACGACTCCATGCAGCGGCCGGGCAGCGCGGCCATCCTCGGCGAGCGTCCCCAGCATGTCGCCCGGGCGCCGCCCGTTCACACCGAAGGTCGTGCGGTACTCGCCCGCGCGGTAGCTGTGCCGCACCGTGGTGACGGTGTAGGTCCCGTTGAAGCGCCGCGCACCGCCGCGCACCGTCAGCTGGCATGCGGCACGGATCCGTGGGTCGCCGGGGCAGGCGCCTTCCGCGCGCAGCGAATCGCCGTTGATCTCGTCGAGCACTGCCTGGGCATGTGCCTCGGCTTCGCGCTGTGTCGCCATGGGTCGCTCGCTCACCAGGGTTTGCGCCGCCCGACGAAAGGCGCTGCGCGCCAGCTCGCCGGCCACGCGCTTCGCCCCGGTAGTATGCCAGCGCGTCATCGTCGCAGCACGGCCGACGACGGCCCGCTTGGCGCGCATATCCCAGGCACGCACCTCGACGGCATCGACCTGCCCGGCGGCCGACAGCCGGGTGCGGAAGGTGATGAGGTCGTCGGGCCATTGTTTCACGACCGAGCGGCGCGGCTCGATGCGCGGTGGCTCACAGCGAATGACGCCATCATCCCAGAAGATGCTGTAGCCATTGCGGCGCGCGAGCTGGCGGATGAACGCGTAATCGCTCTGCCCGACCTGCATCAGGTGGGCGTGGGTGGTGCCACCGATCCCGCCACCAAACCGTACCGTCAACCCGGCATCGCTCGCGATCTTGCCGATGACATCGCGATCAGTCTGCTCGACGAACGCACGCGTCCGGACACCGCGATGGAGTCGATGCATCAAATCATAGCCGTGCACCGCCAGCACCGGCGCTTGCCCGGACAATTCCAGCTCGATGCCGGTGATCTCGCCATCGAGGAGCTTCAGCGGTGGCCCAGGCTGGTCGACGATGCCGCACGCGATGGTCACCGCCGCGCCGATGGCGAACGTCTCGCCATCGGTCAGGGCATAGGCATCGTCGTAGAACCGCAGCGTAAATGCCGCGGGCAGCTGCAGATCCTCGTCGACGACGACGCTGTGCAACCGCTCGAGGGTCGCCGCATCGAGGCTGCGGCCAGCGATGTCGATGCGCAACGGTGGCATCATGGCGCCGCCCCCAGTTCCACGGCACTGATCAGCAGCACCTGCCCGGGGCGCAACCGCCGCGGATCGGTGATGCGATTGGTGACGGCGATGTGCCGCCACGCCGTCGCGTCGCCATATTCCTCGTACGCGATGCCAGCGAGGGTGTCACCGGGCAGAACAACGCGGGTATGATCGCCGGGCGTGCCACCCGACGTCGGATTCTGCCGTGGGTAGACGTCGTCGGGAAACAACTGCTGCAGCGACAGCGAGACATTCGAGCGCACCGGCGTGCCGTCTGGCCGAAACAGCGTGAACGTAGATCG
>CAIQIY010000007.1 GCA_903871975.1 uncultured Chloroflexota bacterium
CAGCATGCTGGCGGGGCCCAGGCTCAGCACCAGCTCGAAGCGACCGAGCGTGATCACGCTGGCCGCGCCGAGCGCCCTGGGATACTGCGCCAGCAACCGTTCGCGATCAACATACGTGCCCGCCGTACCCCCGAGGTCGACGACGCTCCAGCCATCGCCGTCGTGGATCAGTTGCGCATGGCGGGCGACCAGCGCCGGGTCCGTCAGCGTCAGCGACTGGTCGCCGGCACGGCCGATGGTGAAGGGGGTTTGTGCGACCTCGACGTGGTACTGGCGCCCGGCAGCCTCGCTGACGGCGAGCTGCCAGACGTGGCGCTGCAGCGTGATGGTGGTGCCGGCCAGCGTGATGGTACTGCCATCGGCGAGTGCCTGTGGCGTGTGCGGCGCGAGCTGGACGCCATCGACCAGCGGTGGCGGCGTGGCGCCGACGTCGACGATGCGCCAGGTGCCACGATGATAGACGAGCTGTGCGTGACGTGGTGCGACTGCCGGATCGTCGATCCGGACCTCGCAGTCGTCGGCGCGGCCGATGCCGAGCTGGCTCTGGCGGCAGTGTACCTGGCGCGCCGGGCCGGTACCAGCGAGCAGCAGGATCCAGATCTCACGCCAGGCTTCGGGCAGTGGCGTCGCCTCGGCCATCGGCGCCGGCCGGGGCACGGCAGCGTCGGCGGGCGTGGCCGGCGGGCTGCTGCCGATCCGTGGCGTGCGCCGCCGCGGCAGATCGGCGAACAGGTCGTCGCTGCGCCGCGGTGGTGGCGTGGCGTCGGCCGGCGGTGGTGGCGGCGCCTCGGCCAGCAACGCTGCCATCTCGGCGAACTCATCGGCGACCGGCGTCGCGCCATCGGTCGCAGCCGCGGCTGATGGCTCCGCCGAGATGCCCAGATGCAGGACGATCGACACCACACCGACCCGCAGGCTGCCGCCGTCGTTGATGGTCCGCGAGTCGAACGTGAACAGCCGCTCACCATCGACGAAGGTGCCGTTGGCGCTGCCGAGATCGAAGACGCGCCAGCCGCGTGGGCTCGACACCATGCGCGCATGATAATTCGACACCGTCCGGTCGGTGAGCACCAGATCGTTGTCGCCTGCGCGGCCGATCGTCAGCACGCCCTTGAGCAACGGCACTTCCTGGCGCCGCCCTTCCTGGACGACCTCGATGAAGCCGAGGCTCATGGTCCCTCCCGCGTGCGCATCTCGAGCAGATACGCCGTGTGCGCCGGCTTCTCGGACTCGATGATCGCCTCGACGACGTGACGCTCGATCGGGCTGTCGGCGGGCAGTTCGAGCACGACACGGAACACATGCGCCGGAAGCGCGGCGCTGCCGCGCAACGCTGGACCAGGTTCGTCGATGATCGGCTCGACGCCGGTGTAGATCCGCAGGTATGCGGCGAGGCCGCGGCGTGTGCCACGCCACCGGTAGAGCTCGGCGGCGGCACGCACCAGCGCGCGCCGGTTGGCCAACGGCCACTGCTCGTTCAACACCAGATCGACCCAGGTTGCCAACCACGGCAACAACGCCTCGGGTGCGACACGTGGATCGAACAGTCGGTCCAGTTGGTCGATCGAGCGCTCGATGGGGTCCAGGATGGATTCGAAGATCAGCAGAAACCGACCAAGAAACTCGCTGTTCTGGTAGAGCGCCGGCAGGTAGGGCAGGTATGAACTCACGCTGTCGGCCGGCAGCACGGGCCGCGCCGCAGCCCGCACCGGGGCGACCACGACGCCCTGGCCGGGCGGCAACTGGGCGGCGATGCGCGCAGGCACGCGCCCGGCGATGTCGGGGGGCATCACCGTGGGCGTGACTGGCGCGCTCGGTACACTCGGCGCGACACCGCCGGCACCATCGGGCGGTGCGGTTCCCGCAGCTGCCGCCTGGCTGTATCGCAGGTAGAAGGGGCCGACGCGCAGCACGTCGCCGTCGCGCAAGGCGTTGCGCGTGTTCGGGACGAGCGCCCGCGCGTTCAGCATGGTGCCGGTCGCCGAGCCCAGATCGGTGATCCAGGCCTGGCCGTCCTCGACGCTGATGCGCAGGTGGCGCGCTGCGACTGCATCGTCGTCGAGGACCAGCTGGTTGTCACGCGCGCTGCCGATGGTCGTCACCCCCGGGGTGAGCGCGTGGCGCCGCACGACGCCGCCGCGCCGCGCGTATGCCAACACTCCTGCGTCCATCGTGGTGCCTCGCTTCACTCGGCCGATCACGTGCGTGCCGACGGCTGATCGATGTGTGGCTGTGGCGGAACCGCGCCCCCACTATACGGCCATCCGGTCGACATTGGCAACCGGGTGTCACGCGCCGGTATGGCACTGGCCCGGCACCGGCGATTCACTCCACCTGCAATCGGTGCTCTGCCGAGGCGATCATCCCGCCGGCGGGGACGCTCACGCGATTCACCGGCTGCTCGCTGCCCTCGATGACCAGCATGACCGACTCGATGTACGCGATGCCCGGTGTGCCCTGCAGCACGGTGTAGATTTCGCCGATGTGCAGATCACGCCCGAATGCCCAACCGGTGCCGTCGTCGCCACCGACCAGCGGGTTGACGTAACGATACAGCCGCTCCAGCGCCTGACGCCGCACGACGTCGGGCACCGCCGTCGGCCGCGCCCGGATGATCCCCTCGACCCGCACCCGCACGTACTCGGGCGCCTCGATGCGTACGATCGTGGTCAGGAGTCGACGGTCGTCGAGGTATGCCTGCACGTCCTGCACCACGTCGGCAGGTAATCGCAACTCATCCGATGGAATGTAGTGTTCAGGGGTATTGACATAAGGAATCAATTGAATCGTCACCGTCCCAGGCGACGCGCCGGCGGCACGATCAGCGACGCGGGGCGGGACGCACCACGCGCGGGCGATGCGCGGCGACGCCTCGCGAGCGAGGAAGGCGAAGTCATCGGCGGTGACGGCACGATCGCGCGAGCGCAGCATCTGTGGTGCGCGCAAGCGCGCATGCTCGAGGCTCTCGGCATCGACGCCACCCTCGGCGCGGCGGCGATTGACCACACGATCGACATACGGCACGGCGCTGCGCAGGCGTGTGATGGTACCAGCGCCGACATTACCGCTCACACCGCCACCATAGCGATAGCGCGTATAGCGCAGTTGGGCATGGCGTGGCGGAATCGCGCCATACTGGCGCTCTTCGCCGTCCGGTTCGCGGATGGCCGGGCCGCAGCGCACCTCACCCGTCGCGCTCTCGATCGTATAGTGCAGATCCGTGCGTGACGAGCGGCTGAACTCCGGCACTTCACTCCAGGGCTCCCAGGCGTCCTCATCGCGTTCGCGCACCGCAAGCGTCTCGTCGGCGCGGCGCGGCAGCACCGGGGCATGTTGGAGCCGAAAGACCTGCCCGGGGCGGCCATCGCTCTGCCCGAGCCACTCATCGACCACGACGGTGGCGTGGGTCGCGCTGACCATACCGCCGATGCTGCTGGCAGTCAGCGCCCGAATGCGTGGCGAGGCAGCATAGGTTGGCTGCTGCGGTTCGGGCGGCGTATGGCGACAGCGAATCCAGTACGCTGCGAGGCCATTGAGCTCGCGGCGCACCAGCCGTGGCGGCAGATACAACACGACCTGACCCGCGCGGTTGAATCCGCCCGTCTCATCGCGCTCGAGGTCGATGTCCCCCCAGTGATCGCCATTCCAGGCCTCCCAGGCCAGCGGCGGATGCTCCGGATCGACGCCGATGCCCTCGATGGCGCAATCGAGCTGCAGCGCCAGAATATTGCGCCCGATCCGCGCCTCGAAACCCAGGTAGAATGCGGCACCCGGCTGTGGCTGCGCGCCAAATGCCAGGAACGATTCCTCGTCGCTGGCCAGCGCCCGGCTCTGATCCTCGAACGAGCGCTCATCATTCGACGTGAGGCACCAGCGCAGCTCGGGCGGCGTCACGACCAGCTCATCATCGGTGCGGAACTCGACGCTCGGTTCCGAGGCCGTCGCTGCAGTCGCTGCCTGCGTGCCTGCCGGAATGCGCACCGGTGTGACTGCCGGCGCCGAGAGCCAGAAGGTCAGCTCGGCACTCGCCGCCGCCGGCGGGCTCAGCTGGAGGCCGATCAGGTCCATGAACGCGATCTGGTTCTTGTCGGGCACCTGATTCAGCCGAAAGATCAGCAATTCGGTCATCCAGGCGAAGAGCTCGATCAGCGTGACGCCGGGATCGCTGACATTGTGATCGGTCCACTCGGGGCAATA
>CAIQIY010000008.1 GCA_903871975.1 uncultured Chloroflexota bacterium
TCGGGAGTTTCACCGTCGCCGGGCGCTGACGGCATGACTGCGGGGCGGCGACGATGCCGCCCCGCTCATGGGCCGCCGCGGGCGTATTACCACGGCGTGCGCAGGATCGCGCCCTCGGAGGCCGACGACACCAGTGCCGCGTAGCGGCCGAAGACGCCACTGCGGTAGCGTGGCTCGGGCGTGACCCACTCGGCACGTCGGCGCGCGAGCTCGGCATCATCGACCAGCAGGTTCACCACGCGGTCGTCGATGGCGATCTCGATCGGGTCGCCATCGCGAACCAGCGCGATCGGACCACCCTGCGCCGCCTCGGGTGCCACATGCCCCAGCATCAGGCCGCGCGTCGCGCCGCTGAAGCGGCCATCGGTGATGAGCGCGACCGACTCGCCCAGCCCCTGCCCGACGATCGCCGCCGTGACGCCGAGCATCTCGCGCATGCCCGGGCCGCCACGCGGCCCCTCGTAGCGGATCACCACCACATCGCCGGCGACGATGCGCCCCGCAGTAACCTCGGCCATCGCCTGTTCCTCGGAGTCGAACACCCGGGCCGGGCCACGATGCGTGCGCCGCTCGTAGCCAGCCACCTTGACCACCGCGCCGTCCGGCGCCAGGCTGCCGCGCAGGATCACCAAGCCGCCACTCGGCTTGATCGGCGCCTCGAGGGCGCGAATGACATCCTGCCCCGGTGTCTCGACAACCTCGGCGGCCTCCTCGGCGAGCGTGCGGCCGGTCACGGTGCGCGCAGCGCCGGCGACGAGGCCACCCTGCACCAGGCGCTGCAGCAGCACGCGCGTCCCGCCGGCGCGATCGACCTCGACGGCGCTGTACCGGCCGCCGGGCATCAGGTCGGCCAGCAACGGCGTGCGGTCGTTGATCGGGTTGAAGTCATCGATCTCCAGCGGGATGCCGGCCTCGCGGGCCAGCGCCAGCAAGTGCAGTACTGCGTTCGTCGAGCCACCGCTCGCCGCGACGCTGGCGATCGCATTATCGAACGATTGGCGCGTCAGGATGTCGCTGGGGCACAGGTTCTGGCGCAGCATCGTCATGATCTGCTCGCCGACGCGCACGCCGATGCGATCACGTCGCGGGTCGACGGCCGGCGCCGAGGCGCTGCCCATCGGCGAGAGCCCGATCACCTCCATCACCGTGGCCATCGTGTTGGCGGTGTACTGGCCACCGCACGCGCCGGGCCCCGGGCAGGCGACGTCCTCGATCGCCTTGAGTTCGTCGTCGCTGATCTTGCCGGCGGCATTGGCGCCGATCGCCTCGAACACGTGCTGCACCGTCAGATCGCGCCCGTTGTGCTGGCCTGGCATGATGGTACCACCATACAGGACGACGCTCGGGATGTTCAGCCGCACCAGGCCCATCGCCGCGCCCGGGATGGTCTTGTCGCAGGCCACCAGCGCGATCATCGCATCGAACAGGTGCGAGCGCCCCATGAGCTCGATCGAGTCGGCGATCACCTCGCGGCTGACCAGCGAGCCCTTCATGCCCTCGGTGCCCATCGTCACGCCATCGCTCACCGCGACCGTGTTGAACTCCATCGGCGTGCCGCCGGCGCGCCTGACGCCTTCCTTCACTTTGGCGGCCAGCAGTCGCAGATTGAAATTGCATGGCATCGTCTCGGTCCAGGTGTTTGCGATGCCGATCAGCGGCCGTGCCAGGTCTTCATCGGTGAAGCCGATCGCCTTCAGCATCGCCCGCGCTGCGGCACGGTTGCGGCCGTCGGTGATCGCACTGCTGTGGCGCTTGAGTGAGTCGCTCATGCGGATGCTCCTGTCATCGTCGGCGCCGGCGCAGTCTGGCGCGACGAGTGTGCTATAGTATACACGGACCGGTCGGGCCGTTCGCCCGCGCCGCCCAGGCGATCATCAAGTGGGATGGGAAGGGTATGGGCAGACAAGCACGCGCGAAACGCCAGCGCCGCGAGGCCGAGCATTACGCCGCATCGTTGACCGCCTGCCAGGGCACCTGGCTCGAACATGCACCGGATGCGGCCGAGTTGCAGCGCATCCGGCAGATCGATCTGATGTTGCGCCAGTATCGTCTGCAGGCGATGCAGATGGGCCGCGACAAGGCCGGCACGCATGCGTTGAGCCTCGATGTCTACCGCGAGCCGGTGTGGGCGGCGCTGCACCTCGATGACTGGCTGATCGAGGATGTGCTCGAGGTGATCGGCGAACCGCCCATCGCCGTCGATCCCGACGATACCGCGTTCACCACCTGGTTGTTGCATGCGCTGGGGACCATCGCACATGCCCGCTTCCGCCGCGCCCTGGCCGAACAGTCGCGGCGCTTCCTGCCGCAATATGCTGCAGCCGGCCGCATCAAGGAGGCGCTGGCGATCGAGCATAATGCCTACATGACGGTGATGAGCGAGGCTGCGACGCCGTTGCTGGTGCAGATGCTGGTGGGCGGGCTGTCGCGCTACTACGAAACCCACGATGAGGCGGCAATCAGCGCCATCGCTGCACCGCCGGCCACTGCACCGGGCGCCGACGACGCCACGGGTGCCGATGATGCCACGGGTGCCGGCGACGCCACGCCGGTGTGATCCGTGACGCGCGCGACGCGACGGGCGACCAATCGCTGGCGTGTCGTGCGCACCCTGCCCGCGGCCGGAGCCCGCGGTGGCGTCAGCGCGCCACCAGCCGCACATCCACTCCGCGTGCCCGCAACGCCGCCACCATGTCGGCCGGTGCTGCATCATCGGTGACGACGATGTGCCCCGCCATCGGGTGCAGGATGGTCGTCAGCGACTGCACGCCGAACTTGGTGGAATCGAGCAGGATCACCACTTGGCGCGCCGATTCGATCATGGCGCGCTTGACCTGGCTCTCGAGCATGTTGGGGTCGCTCAGGCCGGCGGCGAGCGTCAGGCCGGTGCCCGAGAGAAACAAACGGTCGGCGTGAAACTCCTGAAAGAACCGCTCGACCGTCGGGCCGACGAATGTGCACGAGATATCGCGCAACATGCCGCCGGTGCAGATTACCGTCGCGTGGGGCAGCAGATGACGCAGCTCGTTGCTGGTGTACAGCCCATTGGTCACCACCGTCAGGCCCGGGCGCACCGCGACGTACCGCGCCATCGTGGTCGCCGTCGTGCCACCCTCGAGGATGATGATGTCGCCATCGCCGACCAGCTCGGCGGCCGCGTACCGCGCGATGCTCGCCTTCTGCGGCGCGTTCAGCTTCTGCTTGGCGGCGTAGCGTGGCTCGACTGCCGCTACTGCCACGCGCACCGCACCGCCGTGCGTGCGCTGGACATGCCCGGCATCTTCGAGAAGCTTCAGGTCGCGGCGGATGGTCATCTCTGAGACACGGTACCTGCGACTCAGGTCGACGATGCTGATCGCACCGTCGCCCTCGATGTCATCCAGAATCTGGCGCCGCCGCTGCTCCGGCATCATGCACGTTCCGCCATGTTCATCTTGTGCGTCGCGGCGGCTTCGCCCGACGTCGTGATGGCCGCCTGCCCCACTGCGACCATAGCACAACCCGCTGGTACTGTCAATGCCTCGCGTCAGCGTGCCGCGCACACGATGCGCGGATGTGTGCGAATATGGCTTGACTCGTGACATCTTTTGTGATAGGGTGTGCGCACTTCTGCGAATCTGGTGTGTACAGGATGCATCAATGGCTGCCCAACAGTTTGCCCGACGGTTTATTCCACACATGGGGGCGATCGACGGCGCGCCAGTCGCCACACGTCGGCTGAGCGACCTGCGCGGTGTCTTTGCCGACGCCGCCGCGTACCACACCGCATGCGCCGCAGGCGACCCAGTGATCTACACCGTGGCATCAGTCGAGGCCGCCGACGGCGACGGCCAGCTGCACTACGGGCTCGGGACATTGATGCCTGGCAGGATCGGTGACGAGTACTACTGCACGCGCGGGCATCTGCACGCCTGGCGACCGGCAGCCGAGGTATACGTCGGATTATCGGGGGTCGGCGTCATGTTGCTCGAGGATGAGCATTCGGGCGAGAGCTGGCTCGAGCCGCTCGATGGCGACCACATCGTCTATGTTCCCGGGCACACCGCGCACCGCACGGTGAACACCGGCGATGTTCCGCTCGTCTATCTGGGCATCTACCCGGCCGCCGCGGGTCACGATTACGCCTCGATCGGTGCGCGCAACTTCCGGGCGGTGGTCGTCGAGCGCGACGGCCGGCCAGCGCTGATCCAGCGGGCGGGCGATGGTGTGCCGGCAGCAGCCGGGCGAGCACAGGAGCACGAACGTGGCTGAGATTCCCGACACAACGCCGCCGATCGGGTTCGTCGAACGGCCGTGGGGCAGCTTCCGCCAATACGCCCACAACCAGCCAGTCACCGTCAGCCTGATGACGGTACTGCCGGGGCAGCGGTTGAGCCTGCAATCGCACACCGGGCGCGCCGAGCTATGGATCGTCCTCGACGACGGCGCCAAAGTCGAAGTCGGCGATGTCGTTCACCTGCCACGCGCCGGCGACGAGATCTGGATCCCGGCGCAGGAGCGACACCGGCTGAGCAGCACGGGCCCGACGGTGCGGGTACTCGAGGTGGCATTCGGCAACTGGCAGCAAGCCGACATCACGCGCTACGCCGATGATTACGCCCGGCCCGCGGAGGGCGAGTAGCATGAGCGGTACGGTGCTGCGCAAGACCACCCAGGAGCTCTTGCCGGTCGTGCACACGCCGCCCGGGCCAGGTCGCTACGACCTGTATCCGGCGTTCGCGGTGCGGCCCGGCGCGATCGCGCGCGGCATCGACGCGCTGGCGGCATGGATCGCCGGACAGCGCGCGGTGGTCATCGATGGCTTCGGTGGGGTCTTCTGGCATGATCTGCGCCAACGGCTCGATGCTGCACTCGTGCAGCGTGGCCATCGTGCCAGCTGGCGCGATGTCGCCACGGCGCAACGACCCGAGCCGGCGATCGATGCGCTGATCGCGCCGTTTCTCGGCGGCGACGATCCGCTGTTCGGCACGCGGTTCAGCGGTGCGCTGTGCGACTTCTTCGACGCCGACCGGCTGGCAGCACTGCACCCGGATCCCGCCGCCGACGTGACCATCCTCTACGGCTGCGGTGCTGCGCTCGCCGGCTGGGATGCGCCGCTCGCGTATGTCGAACTTCCGCGGAACGAAGTGCAGTTCCGCGCCCGTGCCGGCAGCATCACCAACCTCGGCGCCAGCCAGCCGGCCGATCCGAAGGCGATGTACAAGCGCATGTACTTCGTCGACTGGCCGGCACTCGCGCGGCACAAAGCCGGGTTGCTGCCCCGGCTCGCGTTGCTGGTCGATGGGCAACGGCCCGACGACCCGACGTTCATCGGTGGCGACGATGCCCGCGACGCGCTCTCACGCATGGCGCGCCACCCGTTCCGCGCACGCCCGTGGTTCGAGCCCGGGCCGTGGGGCGGGCAGTGGCTCAAACAGCGCATCCCGCAGCTGCCACAAGACGTGCCGAACTACGCGTGGTCGTTCGAGCTGATCTCACCGGAGAACGGGCTGATCCTCGGCGATGGCGGGCTGTTGCTCGAGGTGGCATTCGATCTGCTGATGGCGCACGGTGCGTCGCAGATCCTGGGCCGCTTCGTCGAACGCTTCGGCGTCGAGTTTCCCATCCGGTTCGACTTCCTCGATACCGTTGGTGGCGGCAACCTGTCGTTGCAATGCCACCCGCGGCCCGAGTACATCCGGCGCCACTTTGGCGAGCAATTCACCCAGGACGAGACGTACTACCTGCTCGATGCCGTGGCTGGCGCCGAAGTCCTGCTCGGATTCCACGACGACATCGACCCCGTGGCGTTTCGCGATGCGCTCGAATGCAGCCTGCGCGATGCTGCGCCGCTCGAGGTGGATCGGTTCGTGCAGCGCCACCCCGCGCAGCCGCACGACCTGTTCCTCATCCCGAGCGGCACAGTCCATTGCTCCGGCAGCGGCAACCTGGTGCTCGAGATCAGCGCGACGCCATACATCTTCACCTTCAAGATGTACGACTGGATGCGCCTCGATCTCGAAGGTCGGCCGCGGCCATTGAACATCGCCCGAGCGTACGAGAACCTGGTATTCGAGCGCAAGGGCGCACGCGTCCACGACGAGCTGATCAGCCGGCCGGTCGAGCTGGCCAGCGGCGATGGCTGGCGGCACATCGAGCTGCCGACACACGCAGAGCATTTCTACCGCATCGAGCGGTATGAGTTCGACCACGCGATCACCGTGGCCACCGACGGCTCGCCGCAGGTGCTCAGCCTGGTCGCCGGAAGCCAGATCGCGATCGATGTCGCCGACGGCCCGCGCACCGTGCTGAACGCCATCGAGACGCTGGTCGTCCCCGCTGCAGTCGGGCGCTACCGGATCACCAACCTGGCGGCCAGCCCGGCATGGGTGATCGTGGCGTCGCTCAAGCCGGAGGCACTGCGATGAGCGGGTATGTCCTCGGCATCGACGGCGGTGGCACCAAGACCCACGCCGTCATCATGGATGCCGCCGGCCAGTTGCTCGGCAGCGGCCATGGTGGCGCATCGAACTACGATCACGCCGGCATCGCCGGGGCGCGCCATGCCA
>CAIQIY010000009.1 GCA_903871975.1 uncultured Chloroflexota bacterium
GACCCGCGCGATCGCCGCTTCCGCCGCTCGTTGACCGGGCGTGCACTGCCGCGGCTGCGCCCGACCCCGGCGATGCTGCGCCCGGCGGCGTCGACGGCACCGCTCACGCGTCTGCTGATGCTGCTGCTGCTCGGCATCAGCGCCACCGTGCTGCTCGTCGGCCTCGGCGGCGTGACGGTGGCCTACGGTGCCTACCGCGATCTGGCCGACAGCCTCACGCCGCGCCTCGAACGCCTCGGCAGCGGTGATGACTTCCAGACCACCAGGCTGTTCGATCGCAATGGCGTCCTGCTGTACGAGTTCTTCGGCACCGGCAAGCGCACCAGGGTGTCACTCAGCGCCATCGCCACGCCGGTGATCAGTGGCACGATCGCGATCGAGGACCAGTCGTTCTTCGAGAATCCCGGCGTCGATTATCTGGGCATCGCCCGTACCTTGCTGGCCAGCCTGAGCGCTGGCGAAGAGACCGGTGGCGCCTCGACGATCACCCAGCAGTTGATCAAGGCATTGATCCTCGACGATGAGGAACGCAAATACGAGAACCGCTATCAGCGCAAGATCACCGAGATCATCCTGGCACAGGAGCTGTCGGATCGCTACGAGAAGCCCGAGATCCTCGAGCTATACCTCAACGAGATCTACTACGGCAACCTGGCATATGGCATCGAGGCTGCGGCCAATGTGTATTTTGACCGGAACGCTGCCGAGCTGGATCTGGCACAGAGCGCACTGCTCGCCGGGCTCCCGCAGCTCCCCAGCGTCTATGATCCGATCAATCATCTGCAGGATGGCGTGCTGCCGGGGGTGGTGCTGAGCGATGGATGGCTCACCGGTGGCGACGAACTGCCGAGTGGCATCTCGCCGCCCAAGTGGCGCCAGATCGCAGTGCTGCGCCAGATGGTCGACCAGGCATTCATCTCCGAGCAACAGGCGCGCAGCGCGGCAGCCCAGGATCTGGTGTTCGCGAGCCAGGACGTACCGATCAACGCGCCACACTTCGTCTTCCATGTCCGGCGCCTGCTCGAGGAGCAGTACGGTCCCGAGTTCGCCTATGCCGGCCTGAATGTCACGACCAGCATTGATCTCCAGCTCCAGCGCGATGTGCAGCGCATCGCCGCCGAACGCATCGGCGAGCTCGAGGCGCGCAATATCCACAATGCGGCCGTCGTGGTGATGCAACCCAACACCGGCCAGATCCTGGCGATGGTCGGCAGCATCGACTACAACCGCTCGGTGCCGACGACGACACCCGGTGAAACGGGCAACGTGATCGATGGCCAGGTGAATGTCGCCACGCGGCTGCGTCAGCCCGGCTCGGCGCTCAAACCGTTCACCTATCTTTCGGCGCTCGAGCAGGGCGCCACGCCGGCGACGATCTTCTGGGATGTGCCGACCCGCTTCCCGTCGGTGGGGGAGTGGTATGAACCGAAGAACTACAACGGCCGCTGGAATGGGCCGGTGCGCATGCGCGCTGCACTGGCCAACTCGCTGAACATGCCGGCCGTCAAGGCACTCAAGTTCGCTGGCATCGAGAACACGCTCGACCTGCTTGAGCGCCTCGGCATCAAGTCGCTCACCAGCGGTGAGTCGTACTATGGCCTGGCGCTGACGCTCGGTGGCGGCGAGGTGACGCCGCTGGAGCTGACGACTGCCTACAACACCCTGGCGAGCGGCGGTCGCTACTATCCGCCGGCAGCGATCCTGTCGGTGGTGACGAATGCCGGCGAGACGCTGTGGCGCTTCACCCCGCCCCAGGCACCGCTGGTCGTCGATCCGGCACTGGTGGCGATCATCACTGACATGATGAGCGACGACCAGGCGCGCCGACCAATTTGGGGCCTGGGCAGCAAACTCAACCTCTCGCGCCCGGCTGCCGTCAAGACGGGCACCTCGAATGACTGGCGCGACGCCTGGGCTGCCGGATTCACGACACATGCGACGGTCGGCGTGTGGACGGGCAACAACAACAACGAACCGACGGCGCGCGTCGAGAGCCTGACGGGTGGTGGCATCATCTGGCACAATGTCATGGAGCTGATGTTTGCCGAACCACGCTACCAGGCCCTGCTGGCCGAACCCTGGCCGCGCGGCATGGTGCCGCGCGACTTTCCGATGCCGAGCTTTGTGCGCGAACGCCCGGTGTGCCCGATCGCCGGGCCGTTCGGCGGGCCGACACGCGAGCTGTTCAGCGATACGATGCTCAGGGCATCGCCGGCGTTGACGGTGACGGCGCAGCCTGGCAGCATGCCGGCGACCGACGGTTGCCCGCCCTACGAGGTCATCCCGGCATTGCTGCTGACGTCCCAGCCGATCACGCGTGGCAGCATCCTCACCGATCCGGCCTCGCTCGCCGGCCAGGTCTGCGTGCCGCCCGATCCAGCACTGCTGCCGGCCGAGCGCACCGTATCGCTGCTCAACTGGCGCTTGCCGCCCGCCGATCCGGCCGAACGCATCGTGTACAGCTGGGAGAGCCTGAATGCCTGGGTGCCCGGCGGAATCTCGATCGCGATCCCGCGCAGCCGGCTGCCCGTGTGTGATCCGGCAACGGTCGTCGAGGCAGCACCGGCGCCACCACCTGCACCCGATGCGATCCGCATGCCCGACCTGCAACGCTTCGGCGAGAACCAGGCACGCGAACAGCTGGCGGCACTGGGCATCACGTCGATCTTCGTCGATTACCAGACGCGCGAGCGTATCCCCGATGTGTATGACGCATTTGCACCGTATGCGGTCGTGAGTACGCTGCCCGCCGCTGGCGATTGGGTCGTCCCGGCCGATACCGTCGTGCTCGGCGTGCGCGCACCAGACCCGTGATGACGGAAGGAAGGGATGCGATGACGCAGCAGCGCATCGGTGTGGTGACATCGGGATCGCTCGTGAACGGCCTGACGGTGCGCCTCGCGCCGGATTATGCCGTCGAACGGTTGCGCGTCGGTCAGTATGTGGTGATTCATGGCAGTCATCACCAGTTTTTCGCGACGGTCAGCGACATCACGCTCGAAGCGACTGACCGCGCGTTGTTGAGCGATCCGCCGACCGATGATCCGTTCCTGACCGATGTCCTGGCGGGTACGGCGACCTATGGCACGGTGTCGCTGCGCCCGCAGTTGATGGCCCCCCATGCCGATCCCGCCGCGCTCGAGCCGCCGCGCGCCGTCCCGACACACTTCGCGTCGGTCTACGAGGCCGATCCGGATGATTTCACCCGCGTGTTCGGCTCGGCCGACGAGTGGCACTTCGAGATCGGCCAGCCACTCGACAGCGATATTCCGATCTGCATCGATCTGCGCCCGCTGGTCGAGCGTTCGAATGGCGTGTTCGGCAAGAGCGGTACCGGCAAGAGTTTCCTCACCCGCCTGCTGCTGGCCGGGATCATCCGCGCCGATGTGGCGTCGAACCTGGTGTTCGATATGCATAGCGAGTATGCCCATGAGGTTCGCGCCGAACGCCTCGGCGTCGTCAAGGGCTTGCGGCAGATCTTCGGCGCCGATCGGGTGCTGCTCTATACCCTCGATCCTGACTCGACGCGCGCCCGTGGCGCCGCGTTTGATCAACAGGTACGCATCGGTCTCAACCAGATCGAGCCGGAAGATGTGATGCTGCTGAGCCGCGCACTCAACTTGAGTGCGACGGCCGCCGAGACGGCATTCATGGTCCAACAACGCTACGGAGATCGCTGGCTGTCGACGTTGCTGCAGATGGACGCCGACCAACAGCAGGAATTTGTCGCTGATGGCGCGCATCCTGGATCGCTCGGCGCGCTCCGCCGCAAGCTGGCCCAGCTCGAACGCCTGCCGTTCGTGGTGCCATCCAGCGAGACCAACGTGCTGCAGAGCCTCACGCGGCGCTTGGCCCGCGGGCAACATGTCATCCTGGAGTTTGGTCGGCAGGGCTCGGATCTCGCGTATATGCTGGTGGCCAACATCCTGACCCGCCACATCCATCAGCATTGGGTCGGGCTGGCCGAGACCTTTCTGCGTACGCGCAGCCCGGCCGATAAGCCACGCCAGCTGATGATCACCATCGAAGAGGCGCACAAATTCCTTGAGCCGGCCCTGGCGCGCCAGACGATCTTCGGCACGATCGCCCGGGAGTTGCGCAAGTATTACGTCACGCTACTGGTCGTCGACCAGCGGCCATCGTCGATCGATGACGAGGTGATGAGCCAGCTGGGGACGCGCATCAGCGCGCTGTTGAACGACGAGAAGGACATCGCGGCGGTGTTCAGCGGTGTGAGTGGTGCGGCAGCGCTGAAGGCGGTGCTGGCGACGCTGGACAGCAAGCAGCAGGCGCTGGTGTTGGGGCACGCGGTGCCGATGCCGGTGGCCATCCGCACCCGGCCGTACGATGCGCGCTTCGCCAGCGAGATGACGCATGCGACGATGGCTCCGCCGGTGCTCGAGGCTGCCGGCACGCTCGAGGATCTGTTCTGATGGTCGACGGCGCGGGCAACCCGCCCTGCCGCTCCATCACTCGATGGCCGTGCCGGCGTTGCGCCCGGTTTCTGTCACACATACCCGGGCGGTTGGCGCGGGTGGCCCGCCCTGCCGCACGGTGGCGAGGTCAGTATTCCAGC
>CAIQIY010000010.1 GCA_903871975.1 uncultured Chloroflexota bacterium
AGTGCGTCCTCGTTGAGCTCGCGAACCATGCCACGATGGGAGCGTGCGGCGCTGTGCATCACGAGTGCCGCAGCCGGCATGCGGGCGCGGCGCAGGTCGTCGAAGGCGCGGCGCAGGCTGGCGGCATCGGCGATGGTACCGACACGCACCTGACGCAGCAGATGCGGCAGCTCGCCGTCGTCGGGCGGTGTCGGCGCATCGTCGAGCCGGCGCGTCGTCCGCGGGGTCGCGGTGAGCTGCTCGACGAGATCGGCGAGCGCTGTCAGATCGCCGGCGACTGGCTGCTCGGGAGCGTGGCGCAGTTCGGTGGCATCGCGCAGCCGGGCGACGCCGTCGGCGCGCAGCGCGAGTGCCGTGAGCGGCATCCGCCCGAGGCGATAGCCGCGCTCGTGCAGCCCGTGCAGCAGGCCGGCGAGCTGCACACCGACCCGCAGTGCGATGAGCTCGTCGACGGGTGGCTGCGGTGGTGGCGCCGCGTCGCCGCTGACCAGGGTCAGCGTCCATTCGCCGTCGCTCAGCGATGGGCGCACTGCCGGCAGTACCGCGCGCAGGGCCTCGTCGTCGATCCCCCCGACCAATGCCAGACCATGGTCGGCGCTGGTGCTGAGCTGCCCCACAACCTCACGCTGGTAGAGCGCCGCGCCGCATTCCATGCAGTAGCGGGTATCCGGCTCGTTGTCGGTTGTGCCACAGTTCCAGCATTCGCACCACGGCGCCAGATCGATCACGCTCACCACCTCGCCGGTGCGCGCGGTGATCGAGTAGCGGCCCAGGATCGGCGCGGGGACACTCGTGTCGTCATCGTGTCGCGTGTCGTCGTGGGAACCCATGCCAGAACCTCCGTCGCGCGCTGCAGCATGCGGCACGCATCGCCACCGCTCACGAGACGTCGCCGGGCGACCCGCGGTTGCGTCGCCGGGCGATCCGTCATCAGCGACGATCATGCATCGATGCGTGCCACGATCACACTGATGTTGTCGTCGCCACCACGGGCATTGGCGCGCGCGATCAGCTGATCGCAGGCCTGTTCGGCGCTCCCGGCGCCGAGCACGATCTCGGCGATTTCGGTGTCGTCGAGCATGCCACTCAAGCCATCCGAACACAACACGACGCGGTCGCCCGGGCCGACATCGACGCTGCGCACGTCGACCTCGATGGTGGCGGCGGTGCCGAGCGCCCGATAGACGATGTTGCGTTGCGGCGAATGCCGCGCCTGTTCGGCACTGAGCTGCCCGATGTCGACCAGCCGCGCCACCAGGGTGTGGTCGGTGGTGAGTTGCACGATCGTCGCGCCATCGTCGTTCGCGCCACGCCGATTGACCAGATACGCGCGCGAGTCGCCGACCGACGCCAGATGCACCTGGCGCTCGTCGAATACGGCGACGACACACGTCGACCCCATGCCGCGATGATGCTCGGCTGCATGCGCCGCCTGATATACCTGCTGATTGGTTGCCGCCACGGCCCGCCGCAACTGCTCGAGCCAGCCGTCGCTGCTGCCGGCAGGCGCCAGCTGCTGCCGGATGCCATCGGTGCTCATGCGGCTGGCGGTCGCGCCGGCACGGTGGCCCCCCATGCCGTCGGCGACGATCGCCAGCGGGTGGCGGCC
>CAIQIY010000011.1 GCA_903871975.1 uncultured Chloroflexota bacterium
CGAATCGGAAATTGGGCGGGGTTCCACAAGTGTACGTGAGCGTCGGTGATGGTGTTCACGGCGGCTCCGATGGTCGTGTGTGCTACACACCATAGCATGAGCGCGCCAACGCTGTCAAGCTGGAAGCACGCCCCAGCAGGGCTGATGCAACGTCAGAGCCGGAAGCGCCAGCGGTCGACAGCGGTGGCACGTGAGCGTTGCAGTGCTGCCGGATTTGTTGCCCCCTGCACGCACCGAGAGACCACACACAATCTGGTACCGCTGCGCTCCGCGACGTTGCATCCGCCCAGAGCGACACCCACCGCCCCTGCGTGCCCGCTCCCGTGCTGCAGCAGACACGAGGGGGAAGGTGGATTCCATTCACCGGTCGAGTCGGCGGTTCTGGTCATCCGGGCGCGGCCAACGGTGCCGTAGATGCTCCACAGCCTCCTCGCCATCCTCGCCTCCTCCTGCTGCGATACCTGCCGCTGCCGGTACGCCGCAGGCCACCAGCTATCGCAACCGAGGCGCAGGACAGCACACCATCGCGCTCATCCGCGCCGCGGCGGCCCTGCGTTCGCGCAGGTGCTGGCATACCGCGATGCAGCCGCGTGAACGAGGCTATGCGAGCGACGAACGTGTTCGGTGTAGGATGACAGTGAGGCGCATGCTGCAGCCAGTGGCGACGTGCCACCCGCACACACTGCCAAGAACGCGGGAGTGGTACCGGAGGCAAGGGGGCCAGCGCAGCAGGCAGGCCAGCCGGAGGATGGGATGATGCACTACCTCGCCAAACTGCTGCCGGAGTTCGTATCGCCATTGGCATGGATCATGCTGCTGCTGCTCGCGGCATTGGCTGCGCGGTCACAGCCAGTCACCCGTGGCCTGATCGCCGGCGCGCTGGTGCTGGCATGGCTGGCCGGCAACACCCTGCTGTCGATGGCGGTTGTGCGTTCGCTCGAGTCGCGCTATGCCCCGCCGACGACGCTGCCGCGCCTCGATGCGGTCGTCGTACTGGGTGGCGGCGTCCTGCCCGCGCTCGCGCCGCGTCCGATGGCCGAAGTCGGCCCGGCCGGCGACCGCGTGCTGTACGCGGCCCGGTTGTACCACGCTGGTGTGGCACCGGTGCTGATCCTCAGCGGCGCGAGGGTCTCCCCGGAAGGCACACGCTTCCCCGACGAAGCGACGGCCATGCAGGAGATCTTCACGATGCTCGGCGTGCCGCCGACGGCGCTGATCCTCGAGCGCGAGGCGACCAATACCTACGAGAACGCCCGCGCATGTCGCATGATCATCACCGAGCGCCGGTTCCAGCGCATCGGCCTGGTGACATCGGCACAGCACATGCCACGCGCAGTCGCGGTCTTCCGTGCCCAGGGCATCGAGGTGGTGCCGTTGCCGACCGACTACACCGTGAGCGATGCGCAATGGCGCGACCGTTGGCGCGCCGATCCGGCGGTCTGGGCCTTCAATCTGGTGCCGCGACTGAGCAGCATGGCCGAGCTCGGCGCAGCGCTCGATGAGTATCTCGCGATCGCGGTGTACCGGCTGCGCGGCTGGCTGTGAGGCGGCGCAGCAATCGCCCCCGACCCGGCGCGATGCACACCGCTGCTGGTGATGGCAGCTGCGTCAGCGCAGCCGGCTGGCGGCCGTATGGTGTGCTCAGGCCTGGATCGTCACCCGCGGATACTCCTCATCGAGGAGTGCCAGCTGGTCGCGCACGCGCTGGCGCAACGCGACGGCCGGGCGCAGGCAGTGCTCGCGGTAGAGCTCGCGTTCGACCACGCCATGCGGAAACAGCAGCTTGCACAGGCCGGTCGCCAGGCGGCGGATCGCCGTCAGATCACGCCGGTCGGCGATGCTGTCGACGTTGGCATGTTCGCCGAACAGCATCTCGTAGCCGGCACGACCGCGCAGGCCATGCAGCAGGTCGCCGAAGAAATCCGCCTTGAGGCCGATGCCACGGCAGATGTGCCGCGCGTCGATGCGGGGCAACTCCCAACCGGGCAGGATGCCATGGATGCGATCGATGAACGCCGTCTCGCCGAGGAACTCGGGGAGTTCGCGGAACAGGTTCTCGTCGCGTGGCCGGCGTTCGGCAGTGATTGGGATGTTGGCCAACAGCACCAGGCCGGAACTCGCCTCGAACTTCTTGCCACCACGGGAGAACGCCCCCGACTCGAGGTAGTCCTTGAGAATGCCGATCACCTCGCCGGGGTTGTCGAAGTCGAGCGATTGGGCTTCGTCGAGCACGACGACGTCGTAGTTGACCAGCAGCCCGGGCTGCTGGCTGGCGTGGTTGTAGAACAGTTGGGGCGCGGTGATGCGCCCGCCCGACACCAGCCGCACGCGACGCGACATGTTGAGGAAGACAAACGACTTGCCGGTGCCCTTGGGGGCGAGCTCGACGAGGTTGATGCGCTCCTGGACGAGCGGGACGAGGCGCGTGAGCAGGTGCGTCTGTTCGACGAGGCTGTAGCCCTGCGGGTCGTAGCCCATGCTGGCGACCATCAGGTCGCGCCATTCGTCGAGGCTGAACTGCTGGCGCGCCTGGGCGATCAGGTCGAGATCGAGGCGGGCATTCTGCATTGGGCGAAAGTCGACCAGCCGCAGGTGCCCGTCGCGGCTGCCGGCTTGTTGCGGCCGCTCGTAGCGCAGCTTGCCGACGCCCCACACGCCGCTGCCGAGCAGCAACGGGTAGGCTTCGGTGAGTGCCGGATCGATGGTGGCGCGTTGTTCGTCGAGGCAGGGAATGCTGAGCCGATACTCGTTGCGCGCGAGGTTGACGGTGACGGCGAACTGGTCGAGCAGCGTGAGCTGTTCGCCACTCATCGCACGCGCCTTGAGCTGTTCCTTCTGGTCGCGCGTCGGCAGGTGACGATCGAGGAAGGTGCGGATGCGCTCGCGCGCTGCATCGTCGAGGATGCCGTCGGGTACATGGCGCGAGATGATCCATTCGCCGACGAACGCCGGAATGCTGCGGGTGCCGAATCCGGCGTGGTCGACCAGTGCCTTGTTGATGCAGTAGTCGCCGAAGACGTCGCTGGCGCGTGCCTCGTAGCTGGTCATGCGCTGGCTCTCCATGGTGGTCGTGGCCCCCGGGATCGGGCGTCAACCATCATCAACCATCTCAGTCGAACATCGTATCGATGCCACCGTCGTCGGACACCAGGCGTGCGACCTCGAGTGGGCCCGCTCCGGTCGCGCGGTAGGCTGTACCCAGGCAGCGATACTCGACCCACCAGTCGACGGTGGCTGCGGCGGCGCTGCAGCGCGGCACGGTGATGGTGTGTCGCACGCGGCCGCCGCCCGGTAGCGGCGGGAGCACCTCGCGGAGCACGCCGGCGAGCACCAGCGTGACATCGTCAAGCACACCGACGTTGGGATTCTCCAGCATACACGTGAGTGTCGTGCCGTCGATCGCGCTGAGCTTGCCCGACAGCTGCACCACCGGTGGCTGGTGAGCGACCGTACGCGTACTCAAGATGATCTGCGGCACCAGCACTTCCTCGGGCCAGAGCCCGCCGTGCGTCCAGCCGGCGCGCCGTGTGCCGACATAGGCGGCGCCACGTGGCACGAGCACATGCCACGGCAGCGAGAAGCGGTCTTTCTCGAGGAAGTGCCAGCTGGCATCGACCGTCGGCTGCGCACCCTCGATGATGGCGGCGCGATCGCACAGCGGTGATGGCTCGTCGGCGGGGTCGTTCCAGCGGTCGGCGAGGCTCTGGTTGGCGACTGGCGGGTGCTGCAGCCGGGCTGTGGCCGGCAGCCGGGTGCCGCCGTGGTCGCTGCCGATGATCACCTGCGCATGGCGGCCTGCGGCGGCAGCTGCATCACACAGCTGGCGAATGGCCGCGGCGATCTCGCGCACGACGCCGATGAAGGCATCGCCATCGGTGGGCCCGCTGGTCGCATGTGCCAGCGTGTCAATGCGGTTGTCGAGCCAGACCAGGCCGCGCGTCGTGGGCTGCGCGTGCAGCGTGGCGATGAGCCGCCCGATGTCGCGATCGATGCGCAACGCGAGCTTCCGCGCGCGAGCGATGTCCTCGGCATCGGCGATGATGCTGCGCGCGCGTTCCGCCGGCCGGTGCACACCGGTGAGCAGTGCACGCTTGCTGATGCTGGTGATCGACGGCAGCATGGCGACCAGTGGTGTGACCGGTTGGACGAGTTGCAGGCCATGCTGCTGGCACGCGGCGGCGAGCATCTCGCCGTGCCACCAGCTGAGCGCGTCGAGCACCACCCAGATCACCAGGGTATCGGGCTCGTCGAGCACGGCGCTTACGTGGTGCCACTGCGAGACCACGAGCGGCGAACGGTCCTGGTGCAGCCAGTCGGGGTAGCGCTGGTGCAGCCAGTCGGCGAAGGCGTCGGCATCGTCGAGGAGTGCCCGGCGGTCGGCGTCGTGGCGCAACGCCCACAGGAAGCGTGGCAGGTAGTTGCGGGTCGCCCACTCGAGCACGCTGGCGTCGTCGGGGCTGGCGATGCCGGTGAACGGCATGGCGGGTGGTTGGACGCGGTTGCGCAGGACTGCGAGCGGTACGCGGAAGCGGCTGCTGCCGAAGCGTTGCTCGATGGCTGCGAGCAGGCTGTCGTCGAGCATGCCGGGATGGCTCGTGCACCAGCGCTCGACGACGCGGTATTCGGCCTCGCTGGCGCCGCTCATCACCGCCAACGCGTCACGCAGCCAGTCGGCGTCACCGCTGCGCGGGGCCCAATAGCTGCCGATCGCGGAGTCGAGTGGGGCGAGTGCGGCCGCGAGCAGATCCGCGAGGCCGCCGGGTGCGATGGTGGGCAGCCCGGCGAGCTGCTGTGTCGCCAGCCAGCCGGCGTCGTAGCGCTGCAACGCCGCGTGTTGCACCAGGCGCCGCGCGCCGCGCGCGAGGTCGCTGGGCTCGGCGGCGAGCACCTGGCAGGCCGGCAGGTGGTGCGCCCAGCGCTCGCACTGCAAGCGCAACACCAGGCGCACGGGTGGCGGTGGCGGCGGGTCATCGAGGATCTGGCGCAGCAGCTGCGGCAGCATGGCTTCGGGCAGCGCCACGTGGCCCCACAGCGGCCCGGCGTGATGCGCCGCCAGTGCCGCCAGGCCGTCGCCGTGCGCCAGCCGCGCCACCTGTGCCGGCTCGAGCACCGCCAGCGTGGCGGCGTCGAGCCGGGGGTCGGGCACCTCGCCGAAGTGCTCGCGGTAGTCGGCACGCGGATCGACGTCGCGCCACATCACCAGCGCTGCCGGATAGGTACGCAGATCGGCCAGGGCACGCGACACCTGCGGATCGTTGATCACCACCGTCAGCGACTGGCCGCGATCGAGCGCCGAGCGGACCGCATGCCGTACCGCCACGTAATCCTCGGTCGTGCGGGCGACGACGGCCTGGGGTGGCGGTGGCAGCACGCCGAGGCGATCATGCAGGATCGTGATCATCGGCTTCCCTGACGCTGCATGAGCTGCATGAGCTGCTGCGCCAGCCAGTGCCGATCTTCGCGCGACAACCCGCTGAGCGTGTCACTGACCGAGCGCCACAGCTCGACGGCCTGCGGGCTGGGCTGGCTGGGCTGGTGGCGCTCGATCTCGCGCGCCGCACGTTCGAGCGCCGCCAGATATTCGTGCCATTCGCGTTCGTCGCGCCAGTGCTGGTATTC
>CAIQIY010000012.1 GCA_903871975.1 uncultured Chloroflexota bacterium
AGTCGATCGACCTCGAGGCGTCGAAGATCAGCCTGACGATGCGTTCGCAGAACCGCAGCAGCGGCCCGCGTGATCGCGGCCCGCGCCGCAAACCAGAGGTCAACCGCGAGCTGTTGACGACGCTGCGACCCAACGACATGGTCGAGGGCGTGATCACCGACATCCCGCACTTCGGCGCATTCGTCGACATCGGCGCCGGAAAGGACGGCCTGGTCCATGTGTCCGAGCTGTCGGATACGCGGGTCGAACGTCCGAGTGATGTGGTGAAGCGCGGCGAGCGCTACACCTTCCGCGTGCTCGAGATCGACGCTGATGGCGCACGCATCAGCCTGAGCCTGCGACGGGCACAGCGTGGCCAGCGGCTGCAGCAGCTCGAGGTCGGCTCAATCGTCGAGGGCACGGTGAGTGGCATCGCGCCGTTCGGCTTCTTCGTCGATGTCGGCGTCGGCCGCGATGGGCTGGTGCACAACACCGAGAAACTCAATCCGGGCGCCGAGATGGAGAAGGGCACGCCGGTCACGGTACGGGTGATCGATGTCGATCTGCAGGCGAAGAAGATCAGCCTGAGCCAGCGACTCGATGCGCCAGCCGTCGATCCGGCAGCGTCCCGCTCGCAGCCAACGCAGGTGCCATCGTCGTCGACGCTGCGCGATGACCGCTTCCAGCGGCCCGCGCGCGACGATCGCTTCCAGCGCCCGGCGCGCGATGAGCGGCCACCACGCGACGAGCGGCCGCGCGGCCCACGGGTCGAGCGGATCGAAACCTACACCGCGGGCGACGATGCCGAGCAGGCGTTCACCGGTGATGCAACGGTGGAAGACCTGCAGGCGAAGTTCAATACGCGCGCCAAGAATGATCGCCGGCGCCGTCCGATGGACGACGACGAAGATCAGGAGGCACGCGGTGGTCGGCGCCCGACGCGCAGCGATGCGATCCGCCGCACGCTGCAGCCCGGTGAGGATGACTGAGACCATCGGCCGCGCTGATCAGCTGGCTGTCGGGTGAACGGGTCCGCCCGGGTGTCGATGACGCCCGGGCGGCTGTGCTTCCGCCGCTGGCCCGGTAGCGCCTTGCCGGCCCGATCGCGGGCTGTTGGCATCGCCCGCTGCGGCATCGCCGCGCCGTACGAGCGCGGCTTGCACCACAGCCGGTCGCGCGCATCCCGCCAGGCCACCGAACGCAGCGATGTCGGGCGAGTGAGCAGCGCGCCGCGTGAACGCAGCCAAGCGCAGGATGCGCCTGTTGGGGTGTCGCCGACCAACCACCCGAGCACGGACTTCACCGGGACACGAGCACACCGCGGTGCGGAATGGCGGGCTGGTCGCTGGCCGAAACCGTCGTCGAGCATGTCGTATCGGCGGTGCAAGGCTGGACGCCCGTCCTACGCCTGGTAGTCGTCACGATGCTCGTCGTGCCGCTGGCAGCGTGGCACCTCGGGCCACGCATCGCCGAGATCGAGCGCTGCTCGGGCGCCAGCACAACCCGACGACACCAGCAGATCATCGCGCTCTGGCGCGCCCACCGGATCGTGAGCGACGCATGGTGGTGGCGATGGTGGGCACATCCGCAGCGGTTCGCGCTCGCCAGCGCGGGGCTACACACGATCGACGCAATCGATGCTGCCATGGCACAGCATACCCACACGCCCGGTCGACGGCTCGGCGACGCCGGCTCGCCCGGACCCGACGACAGACGACTCCATGGCGACAGCCGCCCAGGGCGGCGCCCACCGCTGCGAGCAACGGCAACATCGCGCAATGTGGCCTCGTGACGCATGCACACCCACGCGGATCCGTACCGGCGCAGCCACGGCCAGAGCAGCAAGCCCCGCCCGCATCACCGCGCCACGTCAACCCATAACCTATGCTATAATCTTCCAGCACGACTGCGCATCACGCGTCAGCGCATCGCACCGAGTGATTGTACAGGGGATCGAACGCATGCCCAAGCGCACATGGCAGCCAAAACGCATTCCACGCCGACGCAAGCACGGCTTCCTCAGCCGCATGGCCACCAAAGACGGCCGCGCAGTCCTCAAGCGGCGGCGCCTCCAGGGGCGCTGGCGCCTGACGGTGAGCGACGAGCGCCGCGAGATTCGCCGCGGGCACCGCTGATCATGGCTGAGCGGTCGCGCCATGTCGCCCACCCCACGGCAACCCGGCGGTGCGATGGCGATCGATGAAGCGCGTCAATCGTCTGCGGGGCCGCGACCAGTTCGAGCGCCTGCGCCGCAGCGGGCGGCGATGGGAGGGGGCGCTACTCAGCCTGAATGGCGCCGCCAACCGGCGCCGTCACGTCCGTTGCGGCTTCGTCGTCGCCAAGCGGATCGGCACCGCAGTCATGCGGAACCGTGTACGGCGGCGGTTGCGCGAGGCCGTGCGGCTCGTGTTGCCGCGGGTCAGGCCAGGCTGGGATCTCATCTTCATCGCACGTTCGAACGAGCTCGCGACCATCGACTTCACCGCAGTCAGGCTGATGATCGAGAGCGTCTTGCGCCGCGCGAATCTTCTGGTTGAGGATCCTGCGCCGACTGCGCAGCAAGGGGAATCCTGACATGGAGATCTGGGCGTCATTCGTCCACCTGCTCGAGCAGGTACTACGGGCATTCTATCAATGGACGGGCAGCGCCGGGCTGGCGATCATCATCTTCACGGTGATCGTTCGCCTGCTGATCCTGCCGCTGACGCTGCAGTCACTGCAATCATCGCGCAAGATTCAGGAGATTCAGCCACTCATCAAGGATCTGCAGCGCAAGCACGGCAAAGACCAGCAGCGTCTTCAGGAAGAGACCGTCAAGCTCTACCGCGAGTACAAGATCAACCCGGCCGGTGGCTGTCTGCCGATGTTCCTTCAGCTGCCGATGTTTCTGGCCGTCTACCAGGCGGTGATGAATCTGACGCGTGTCTCGCCGGCAGAACATGCCGGCAGCGCCATGCTCGATGCCCTGCGTTCGAGCGCGATCACCGTCCCGCAGACGATCGCCGCATTCAACGAGCCGCAGCTCGCCGGCGGATTTCTCTGGCTGACCGATCTCGGCAAGACGGATCCGCTGTACATCCTGCCGGTGTTGTCGGTCATCTTTCAGCTGCTCGTCCAGCTGATGGCGACGCCGCGCGTCCAGGATCCGCAACAGAAGGCGATGGCGCAATCGATGCTGATCATGCCGATCGTCTTCGGCTACATCGGCTTCACCTTCCCCAGCGGGGCAGTCCTCTACTGGGTGATCGGCAGCGTCCTCTCGATGGTGCAGCAATACGTCATCTCGGGCTGGGGTTCGCTGGCCAATTACCTCAAGTTCCTGCCGACGACCGGTGGCCTGTTTCCGCCGATCATCCCGGCCGAAGCCACCGCCGCCAGTGCTGCAGCGCATGCACCGGTCGTCGATGGCGAGGCACGGCGCGCCGAGTTCTGGGAGGTCCTGCGCCCGCTGATGGACACGCCAACCGATGGCCCGGCTGCCGACAACACCGCCGACGCCGAGGAAGCGCGCCGTGTCGTCGAACCCATCAACCCGCGACGTCGTAAAGCGCGAGGCTGAGGCTCGTGGCACTGCCCACGCCGAGGGAGACGTATGAAGAGCATTCAAATCCGTGCCCGTACCGTCGCTGAAGCGATCCGTCTGGCGTTGCAGGAACTTGGCAAGGATCGCGATGAAGTCGCCATCGAGGTCCTTGAGCAAGGGGGCGGCGAAGACGAGGCGCTGGTTCGTGTCACGTCCGTCGATGATGACGATGATGCCGGTTTGCCTGCCGCCGCAGCCGAGCCGGCAGCGAGCGCAGCACGCAGCACGCGTGGCCGGGCTGTCGCGCCTGGCGACCTCGAGGTCATCGCCCGCCGTGTCCTCGAGGAGCTGCTCCAGCACATGGATATCAGCGGGTTTGTCACCGCGGTACGCAGCACTGTGCCGGATCAACGCGGCGAGCCCGAGGAGACGATCACGTTGCATGTCGAGGGCGTCGACGAAGATGCGATGGGGTTGATGATCGGGCGGCGGGGCGATACGCTCCGTTCGATTCAATTCATGGTGAACCTGATCGTGCAGCGTCAGGTCCACCGTTGGCCGCAGATCACCGTCGATGTGGGCAACTACCGCCAGCGCCGGCAGGAGTCAATCGAGGCACTTGCGCGCCGCATGGCCGAGCGCGTTCGTCAGACGGGGCGGCCGCTGATGCTCGAGCCCATGGGCGGCTATGAGCGACGCATCGTGCATCTCGTGCTACGCGCGGACGCTTCGGTCTATACCGAAAGCAGCGGCGAGGGCGAGGAACGCAAGGTGATCATCTACCCATCGCGTACGGCCGGCTGAGCCGTGACGGCACGTCGTGGATGACGCGGCACATGCCATGCCATGGCTTCGCCAGCATGCCACTGTGGAAAACGCCCGTGGGGCCTTTGGCTCCGATCGAGTAATTGATGAATCCTGACTACCTGCTCATCGGCCATCTGACCCGCGATCGTCTGCCCGACGGCTCGACGACGCCGGGTGGCACGGCGTTGTATGCCGCGATGACGGCACAGCACCTCGGCCGCTCGGCGGCGATCGTGTCGGCAGCAGCGCCACTGCCCGCCGATTGGCCGGCATCCATCGCCCAGGCGACCTGCCCGGGCGATGCGCCGACGTTCGAGAACCGTTACACCGCCGACGGGCGCGTCCAGATCCTGCACCACGCTGCGGCGCCGATCCGGCTCGCCGACGTGCCGCTGGCGTGGCGCCAGGCACCCGTCATCCACTTTGGCCCGATCCTCGGCGAAGTCGACCATGCATTGGTTGCGGCGCTGCCAGCGACCGTCAGCGGCATCACTCCGCAAGGATTGATGCGCCGCTGGGGTGCGTTGCCCGGCGAGATCGCCTATGTGCCATGGGTACCCGACGCGGCATTCCTGGCACTGCCGAGTGCGATCATCCTCAGCATCGAGGATGTTCGTGGCGACGAAGCGCTGGTGCATCACTATGCGCGCCATTGCCGCATCGTCGCCCTGACGCGCGGTGTCCGCGGCGCCACGCTGTTTGTCGATGGTGTGCCGCACGCCATTGCAGCTGCGGCAGCAGTCGAGCGTGACCCGACTGGCGCTGGCGATGTGTTTGCGGCAGCATTGCTCGTCCGGCTCCACGAGACGGGCGATCCGCTGGCGGCGGCGCAGTTTGCCGCCGTCGTCGCAGCCCGCAGCGTCGAAGGTGTCGGAACGACCACGATCCCGTCGCGGGCGCAGATCGATGCCGCGTGGTGTGATCATACCTGAATCTGGAACAAAGGAAGTGACTCGATGGATGTGAGTGCATTGGAGGACCTGCGGTCACGCTTCGAGAGCGTCCGCGGGCGCCTTTGACCTGGCGACAGCACGGCGAACGGTCGCAGAGCTCGAGGTTCGGACAGCTGATCCGGCGCTGTGGAACCAGCCACAGGAGGCACAGGCGGTCACGCAGCAGCTGAGTCGCATTCGTGGCGAACTCGAGCGTGTTGATACGCTCGACGGTCGCATCGCCGCGTTGCACGAGCTGGCGGTGCTGGTCGAAGCCGAAGGCGATGACTCGATGAGCGCCGAGCTCGATGCCGAGTTCCGCCAGCTCGGCGAGGATGTGGCACGCCTCGAGATCGAGGTGTTGCTGGGTGGACCATACGACACCAACGACGCCTTCCTCTCCATCAAGGCCGGCATGGGCGGAACGGACGCCCAGGACTGGGCATCGATGATGTTGCGCATGTACGCGCGCTGGGCCGAACAGCGCGGCTTGCGCGTCAATCTGGTCGATGAGATGATCGGCGAGGAAGCAGGCATCAAATCGGCGACCCTGGAGATTCGCGGCCGCCATGCGTATGGCTTGGTCAAGGCCGAAGCCGGTGTGCACCGCCTGATCCGTCTGTCGCCGTTCAATTCGGGGAACACGCGCCAAACATCGTTCGCGTTGGTCGAGGTGTTGCCCGAAGTCGATGACGCGCAGGAGATCACCATCCGGCCGGACGACATCCGCGTCGATGTGTTCCGTGCGGGTGGTCATGGTGGTCAGGGCGTGAATACGACCGATTCGGCCGTGCGCATCACGTATCGTGCCGGCACGCCGGAGCAGATCGTCGTGACGTGTCAGAACCAGCGATCACAGATTCAGAACCGTGAGACGGCGCTGCGCGTGTTGCGCGGGCGGCTGCTCGAGCGTGAATTGCAGCGCCAGCGCGAGGAGCGCAGCCGCCTCAAGGGTGAGCATCGGCAGGCCGACTTCGGCAGCCAGATGCGCACGTACTACCTGCACCCGTATACGCTGGTGAAGGACCATCGCACCGACCACGAGACGAGCAATGTCGCGTCGGTCCTCGATGGCAACCTCGACCCGTTCATCGACGCGTTCCTTCGCTGGAACGTGGGGCGCGAATGAGGTTCGCCCGGCGTTTCAGCTGAGGGCGGCGTCGATCAGGTGCAGCAGCCGGTCGAGCTCGATCGGCTTCTGCAACACGACTGCCCCTTCTGCCTCGAGATCGGCGAACCATGGCTTGCGTTGCAGCGCCGATGTGATGAAGATCGGAATGCCGTCGTCCTGCAGCCGGCTCTTGATGGTGTTGAACGTCTCGACGCCGTCCATCCCGGGCATGAGCATGTCGCAGATCACGAGCGATGGACGCGAGCTCTCAAGCAGGTGGATCCCTTCACGGCCGTCGCTCGCGAGCGCGACACGGTATCCTGCAGCGCGTAAGGCGATCTCGAGGACCGTCTGAATCGCCGGGTCGTCGTCGATCACCAGGATGGTCTGCTGCGGCATGCAACCCGCCTTTGTGCTGATGATGCGCGATCGGCGTCGGCGGCATGACCGGCCGCGTGCCGTGGGGCGGCGGCTGGCTTGGCAGTGTCGCGCGTCGCGGCGATTATACCAGATTCCGGCAGCGGCGCCGGCGTGCCGTGGTCGGTCGACAGACACCATCGTATGGCATTGCACCATCGCTGTCGATCGCTGCGTCAATCCCAAATCTGGTGGGCTCCTGCAGCATGTGACGCCCTGCACGGTCGGCCAATCGACCAGCATGCGCCATGGGGGTGGTCATGATCGAGGCATCGGACTGGATCGGCTGGATTGCGTCGTTTGGCTATGCGCTTGCGCTGTTGTTGTGCGCTGAGCTGCTGCATCGTCGGCTCGGCGTCGATGCCGGCCTGACTCGCAAACTCGTGCATGTAGGCGCCGGAATGTGGACACTGGCAGTACCGGTCCTGTTCACACGCTGGGAGACCGGCATCGTACCATTCGCCAGTTTCATTGTCATCAACGCGGTGCTGTATCGTACACGCCTCGCACACAGCCTCAACGATCGTGATTCCAGCCCGGGAACCATTTACTTCGCGGCGGTGATCACTGCACTATTCGCGTGGTGCTGGCGCCCGGCAAGCGCCGAGGATCGCATCGTACCAGCACTGGCGGCGTTGATGACGCTGACATGGGGTGATGCGTGCGCTGCACTGGTCGGTACGCGCTATGGGCGCCATCGGTATCAGATCGCGGGTGCGACGCGCTCGATCGAGGGAAGCATCGCGATGGCGCTGGTCAGCATGTTGGTGATCGGGACATCGCTCGCCATGTTGCCCGGCAGCGCCATCGCACCATCCAGCCCGACCTGGGACACGCCGACCATCGTGGTGGCTGCGGTGGGCGGGGCGCTGGCGGCCACGGTCGCCGAAGCCGTGGCACCGCATGGCAGCGACAACCTCAGCGTGCCGCTCGCGACGCTGGGCGTGCTCTTGATCATGCCCGGCTGAGCCGGCGGCAGTGCGGTGCGCATCACCATGCGGCGTGCAGGACGGCCAGTGCGTCATCGGCCGATACCGGGCGTGGGTTGGTGAACACTGCTGCATCACCCAACGAACGTTCGGCCAGAGTCGGGAGATCCGCGTACGGCACACCCACATCGCGCAGACGCAGTGGCAGATCACATTCTGCTGCCAGGTCGCGCACTGCATCGATTGCCTCGTCGATGACGACCTGCTCGGTGCGGCCGCCGGTATTGACCCCGAGCTGCCATGCAAGACGCGCCAGCCGGCTGCCGGAGACGCCCGCGTTGAACCGCATGCCATGTGGCAGCAGGATGGCATTGATCGTGCCATGATGGGCACCGGTACGCCCACCGATGGCGTGCGACAAGGCATGGACGATCCCCAGGCTGCCACCGCCACTCGAGAACGCCGCGCCGGCCAGGCACGACGCCACCAGCATCGCGCCACGCGCCTCGAGGTCATCGCCGGTATGTGTCGCCGCACGGAGATGGTTCGCGATCATGCCGACCGCCTGCGCCGCCAGCGCCTCAGTGATCACAT
>CAIQIY010000013.1 GCA_903871975.1 uncultured Chloroflexota bacterium
TCATCCGCATGCGCATGGTGCCCCAACGGGGCGTGGGCGCCATGACAACGGGATGGCATGCTGATCTGTCGAACGCTGATGCTGCACGATGGCCGGGTGACTGGATCAGCAACCATGTATCGCATGGTGCACAACGTTGCACGAACGGCCCCGCAGGCGTACTCGACATCGCCGGGCTTCGCCATGCTGCGGGCCGACGTGTACCCCCCATGACGCATGAGGTTCACATCGTTCACGTGAGCCGCGGCGACTTCGCCGATTTTTATGTCATTCAATGCCATAGGCGACGTACGCCCACCAGCCCTGCGAATCGCCAGCGCGCACGACCAGTCGCTGCCCCCGAAGACCTCAGTTGCGCTATGATGGGCACATGTGGTGCACGATCACCGACTGGAGCGTGTGATGACATCGGTGACGACGATCGTGGTAGCAGGCTCCACAGTGCTGATCGTGCGCAAGCCCATCAGGCACCTGTATCTCCGCCTCGCGCCCGATGGCGAGCGCATCATCGTCAGCGCACCATGGTCGTGGCCCGACGACCGAATCGCACAAGCGATCACGCAGCGCAGCGCATGGATCGAGCAGCAACGACGGCGGCGCGCAATCCAGCATGTGCGTGTGGCAGGCGAACTCGACGGTCTACCGATCCCGATCTGGGGCCAGATGCACCGCATACGAATCCTGGCGGCGCGTTCGCAGCCAACCGTGGTCTCGACGCCCGGCGAACTCGTGCTCCACGTGGGTGCCGAGGCTACGCTGCAACGCGCGCATGCCGTGCTGGCAGCATGGCAACGTGCGACCGTTCGCGCTGCGGCACACCCCGTGCTCACACACTGGTGCCAGGTGATGGGGTTGAGCGTCAGTCGGCTCACGATCCGACCCATGACCACGTTGTGGGGCAGTTGTCAGACTCGTGACCGCCGACTGTGCCTGAATGCCCGACTCGTCCACGATCCGGCAGTTTGCCTGGAGTACGTCATCGTCCACGAATTGACGCATCTGATCGAACAATCGCACGGCCCGCGCTTCGACGCACTCGTCGGCCATTGGCTCCCCGACTGGCGCGAGCGCCATGCGCTGCTGGGGCACAACGGTGGCTGATGGCCAGCGATCAGCGTCGTGCACGCAACAACGCCTTGAGGCCCACCGCAGCATCGGCGGCTTCCTGCGCAGCACTCTGCTCGCGCGCACCATTGCACCAGGTCGATGCCATGTGAAGGAGCGCGCCCGCGACTGCCGCGGCGGTCGCGGCGTCGCGGTGCGGTGTCGGTGCCGACAGACGCCGAGAGCGGAGCAGTGGCGCCGACAGGCGCACCAACGACTGATAGGCAACATGCTGCACCAAGGCCACGTAGGCTGGTTCGGCGCGCTGCAACGGCGTCAGCACAACCATCAGATAGTCGGTCGTCGCCATGAACAGCTGCCGCAGGCGTGCACCGCGACCAGCGTCGGGGGCGGGCTGGTGTGCCGCCAGCGCAGCATCGAAACGCTCTGCCAGCCATGCGCACAATAATGCATCGCGATCGCGGAAATGCGCCTGGAGCGTGCTGCGGGTGACGGCCGCCCGCTGCGCGAGCTGGCCGGCGGTCAGCGTGCCCCATGGCTGCGCTGCGAGCGCGATCCCGACCGCATGCAGCAATGCGGCCCGCGTCTGGGCCATGCGCTGGATCTGGTGGGCCCGCAACGCAGCAGGCTGTACATCGTTGGTCATCGGCGTCTCATGTCGCCGCCAGGTGATGACTCTGCACCGGCGCGCACCCATCATACCAGCATCGCGCGATCGCGGTGTCGCAGCACTGCACGGTGGGCTGGTGCGACCAACCCCATGGGCGCAGCACGTCCAGCGGCGCCCGTCGTTGTGCTTTGGGGGGTATCCGTCGAGCGGGGCGCGAGCACCCCGGCAAGTGGTGATGACACTCCGCGTCGGTCGTGCGGCGACCCGCAGGCCTGCCGCTGCACCCGAACGACGATCATGCCGGAGTGCTATACTCGTGCCATGGAGACGAACACACCGCGGATCGATGCGCACGTGCATTACCTGCCGCCGGCAGCACGCGCGGCGCTGATCACCGAAGAGCCGTACTGGGCATTGCTGCTCGGCGACCGTGCCGACCGGCCATCACCCCAGGGGTATGCCGATGCTGACCGAATGCTCGCCGACATGGACGCCGCCGGCATCGACCGGGTCGTCATCCAGGGCATCTATCCCCAGCGGCACGCGACCGCGCGGGCGCACAACGATGCGATTCTGCGCGCGATGGCCCGAGCGCCGGGGCGCGTGATCGGTTTCGCGGCAGCGCAACCACTCGCCGGCACTGCGGCGATCGACGAGGTGCAGCGCTGCGTGGCAGCCGGCATGCAAGGTGTCGGCGAACTCAACCCATACGCCCAGGGATTCACGCTCGACGACCCGCGCTGGCTGCAGTTCGTCGAAGCGTGTGGCCGTGCCGATCTGCCGATGTGCCTACACGTCAACGCAACCGTTGGCCCGGCATACCCCGGCAAGAGCGCACTCGCCCCCGAAGCCTGCTACGAGCTCGCCTGTCGGTTCCCCGAGGTGCGCTTCATCCTGGCACACTGGGGGGGCGGGCTCTTCGTGCACGAGATCGTCCCCGCCGTCCGACGCGCGTTGCGCAACGTCTGGTACGACACGGCCGCCTCGCCGCTACTCTATCCGACGGCGGCAATCTGTGCGCTGGCACGAGCCAGCAGCGTGCTGCACAAGCTGGTCTACGCCTCGGATTACCCGTTGCGCGTCTATCCGCGCACCCAGCGCGAACCCGACTTTCGCCCATTCCTGGCCGAACTCGCTGCCCAGCCATGGGAAGCCAGCGAACGCGCTGCGGTGTTTGGCGGTACGCTGGCGGCGATGCTGCAGGCATCATCAATCACCATGCCGCCTGGCGCCGCGCCAGTACCCGCCGCCGCCGCCCTCGGCACCATTGGCGAGCACACCGCCGTACACCTGATCGCCGCCGCCGCACCCGATGCTGCGGCGCTGCTCGAACACCTCGGCATCGCCTGGCAGCGACAAGACGCACCGACATGGCAACAGCTCGGCCAGGCCGCTGCCGCGCGCGGCCTCGATGCCACCGCCCGCGCCCGACTCATCGCGACGCTTCGTGCGATCGTCGCCCGACCACATGAGGAACCATGACCGCTCGCATCACTGTCTTTGTCGTCTTCGCCTGCGCGTACTTCCTCTCGAATTTCTTCCGTGCCACCAATGCCGTGATCGCCGACGATCTGTCGCGGGAGCTGCTGCTCACCGCCGCCGACCTCGGGTTGATGACCAGCCTGTTCTACGTCGGGTTTGCCGCCATGCAGCTCCCGATCGGATCCGCGCTCGACCGCATCGGCCCACGCTTCACATCGGCGAGCCTGATGCTCATTGCCGTCGGCGGGGCGCTGGTCTTCGCCACTGGCGATTCGTTCGTCGCCGTGGCAGTGGGGCGCACACTGATCGGGATCGGCATGGGCAGTGGCCTGATGAGTGCCATCAAGGCGTTCGGCGTCTGGTTCCGCCCAGAGCGTCAGGCGACCATCACCAGCGTCATGGTCGGCCTCGGCGCCAGCGGCGGATTGCTGGCAGCCACGCCGCTGGCCTGGGTCAATGCCCAGATCGGCTGGCGCAACGTGTTCATGTGGGGGGCAGCGGTGATGGCACTGAGCGCGCTGGCGATCCTGGTGCTGGCGCGCAACGCGCCGCCCGGGGCACCGAATCCGATGCGCGCCGCCGGCGCACCGCCCGATGGCGGCTTCGCCCTGATCTTCCGCCAACCGATCCTGTGGCGCCTGGTGCCGATCAACTTCTTCCTGATCGGCTCGATGCTGGCGATCCAGACCCTGTGGGGTGGGCCCTTCCTCTTCGATGTGCTGCGCCTCGCGCCACTCGCTGCCGGCAATCTGCTGTTGGCACTGAGTGGTGGCATCGCAATCGGCTACCTGACCAGCGGATACCTCAGCGACCGGTTCGGCATCGAGCGCATGGTCACGATCGTCAGCCCGACCGCCGCGGCGGCACTGGCGATCCTGGCCTGGTGGGGCGGACAGCTGCCGCATGCGGTGGTGGGCGGGTTGTTCGCGCTCTTCGGCTATGCCGGCGCATTCAATCTGGTGCTGCTGGCCCAGATTCGTCGCGAATTTCCCGAACAGCTGCGTGGGCGTGCCGCCACAGCGCTCAACATGTTCGGCTTCGGCGGCGCGGCCCTGCTGCAGTGGTGGATGGGCCTGATCGTCGCCCAATTCCCGCGCGATGCTGCCGGGCACTATCCGCCAGCCGCATACGCCGCGGCATTCGGCTTCGTCGCGATGGGCCTGGCACTCTCGGTCATCTGGTACCTGCGCCGGCCCTCCGATGCAACTTCCGTTCAGCCTGCCGCGTCTTAGCCATGGTCGGTGTGATGGCGACGCGATCTCGGAAGCGTCGAACAAGGAGACGATAGCATGTCCAATGGCTACACCGTGCTGCGATCGAACGAACCGCACTGGTTGCTGCGTCTGGTGTATTTTGTCCTCTTCGGCCTCTGGTTCAGCGCCGTATGGGCGGTCATCGGCTGGGTGGTGTCGATCACCATCATCGGCCTGCCGATCGGGCTATGGATGCTCGAACGGCTGCCACAGGTGACCACCCTGCGCGCCAGCACCCGCGAGGTCGTCGTCACGCCCGGCGGCGTCTACGAACGTGCGCCGGCGCAGCACCCATTCCTGGTGCGCGCACTGTACTTCGTGCTCATCGGCTGGTGGCTGACCGGCCTCTGGATCGTGGCAGCCTGGGGGCTCAGCGCCACGCTCATCGGTCTGCTGGTGTCGTTCTGGATGATCGACCGGGTGCCCGCCATCCTGACGCTGCGCCGCAGCTGAGCATCCGCCATGCCACCCCACCGCAGCCTCGCGGTGGGGTGGCTCGTATGGGTCTCAGCGCCCGGCCAGCCCGGCGGGCGTCGACCAGTGGGCATACCGTGGATCGTGGCCGCGCACCACACGATGGAAGACCTCTTCCACGGCGCGGGTGACCGGCCCGATCTGCCCATCGCCGACCACGTAGCGATCGACGCTGGTGATGGTGAGAATCTCGGCGGCAGTGCCGACCATGAAGATCTCGTCGGCGATGTAGAGTTCGGTGCGGTCGACGGGCCGCTCGACGACCTCGAGGCCAAGTTCACGGCGCGCCAATTCGAGTACCGAGAACCGACTGATGCTCTCGAGGATCGAATCAGTGGTGCTCGGCGTCACAATGACCCCGTCGCGCACCAGGATGACGCACGAGCCGGGGCCCTCTGCGACTTTGCCTGCAGGATTCAGGATCAGGGCCGTGTCGTAACCGTCGATGCGCGCCTCGGCCATCGCCAGGTTCGAGTTGCGATAGTTCGCGATGTTCTTCACGCGTGGTGGCATCACGTTGTCGGAGATGCGCGTGTACGAAGAGACGCACGCGCTGCGCGCCCAGCCCTTGCCGAGATGCGACGGATTGGGGCGGGCGGTGATGGCGATCTCGACCGGCTGCAGCCCCGGCCCGGTACTGCTCTCGAAGTTGCCACCGCCCTTCGGGTAGCAAAATGGGAAGATGTACGTATCCTCGCGGGCGTCGAGTGCCTGAACCAGCGACTGGATGGCAGCAGTCAGCTCGGCGACTGTGTAGGGCGACTCTTGGCGCATCAGTTTCTGTGAGCGCAACAGCCGTTGCAGATGTGCCTCGAGCTGCCAGATGTACAGCTCACCGGCATCAGCGTTCCAATACGACATGATGCCCTCGAAGATCGCGGTGACGCCAGTCCAGAAGCTGGCGGTGAGATGGATGGTCGCCTGTTGCCACGGCACCAGCGCACCGTTCCACCACAGGTACTGGGGCATCGAGCGATCAAAGTCGGGGGCGAAACTCTGCTGTTCCTGGTTGGTTGCCATGGTATGCTCGCTTCACAAATCCGATTGGAATCACGCGGCGATTGTAGCGCGAACCCGGCACGCTGTCACCTGCGGGATGCGGCGGCGAGCGAGACGAGAGGGAACGATGGTCTCGGTGTGGATCCTGGGCGACCAGTTGCTGGAACGGCATCCCGCGCTGTGTGCGGCCGCAGCGCTGGCAGAGCGAGCCAACACGACCGTGCTGCTCATCGAGAGCGAGGCGCGCCTGGCGCAACAGCCATACCATCGCCGCAAGCTGGTGCTGATCCTCAGCGCCATGCGCCACTACGCTGCGATGCTCGGTGCCGCCGGCTATCGCGTCGACCTGCGGCGGGCGCCCGATTTTGCCACCGGCGTGCGCCAGCACCTGGCCGAGACGGGATCCCACCGAATGCTCACGGTGGCAGCGGCCGAACGCGGTACGCGTGCGCTCCAGCACGCTCTGGCGCAGGAACTGCCGCTGGAACTGCTGCCGAATACCCAGTTCCTGTGTGGCCAACACGATCCGTTGCCCGATGTGCCCGTCACGCGGCGTGTCGTGCTCGAGACCTTCTATCGGGCGATGCGCCGGCATTTCGGCGTGCTGCTCGACGATGGCGGGAACCCGCTCGGCGGGCAGTGGAACTATGACGCCGCGAACCGCCGGCCGCTCCCGCGCACCGTCGTAGCGCCGCCAGCCCAGCAATTCGTGCCCGACGCGATCACTCTGGCGACGATCGACGAGGTCGGGCAGCGTGCCGGCATCGGCGACGCCGCCGGCTTCGCTCTGCCAGTGACCCACGCCGACGCACGACAGGCACTGGATGGTTTCATCGCCGAGCGTCTGCCGCGATTCGGCGACTACGAGGACGCGATGCGGGCCGACGATGGGGTGCTGTTTCATTCGGTGCTCTCGCCGGCGTTGAACATCGGCCTGCTCGAGCCGCTCGAGGTGATCCGGGCTGCCGAGCACGCGTATCACGCCGGCAGCGCGCCGCTCAACGCCGTCGAGGGGTTCGTTCGGCAGATCCTCGGCTGGCGCGAGTACATGTACTGGCAATACTGGCGCATCGGCGAACAACTGGTCGCCGCCAACGCCTGGAACGCGCAACGACCGTTGCCGGCCTTCTTCTGGGATGGCACCAGCGACATGCACTGCCTCGCCACCGTGCTGCGGCGCGTGCACCAGACCGGCTACGCGCACCACATCGAGCGCCTGATGATCCTCAGCAATCTGTGCCTGCTCGCCGGCATCACCCCCGCCGAGGTGAATGCCTGGTTCCTCGCCAGCTTCGTCGATGCGTACGACTGGGTGATGGTACCGAATGTCTTCGGCATGGGCCTCAACGCCGATGGCGGCGGCGTGGCGACCAAGCCGTACATCGCCTCGGCGGCGTACATCGACCGCATGAGCGATTACTGCGGCGGATGCCGCTTCCAGCCGCGTGCACGCCACGGACCGGCTGCCTGCCCGTTCACCGTGCTCTACTGGAATTTCCTGCTCACCCACGAGGCAGCACTGCGCGCCAATCCGCGCCTCGGCCCGGCAGTGCTGGGCCTGCGGCATCTCGATGATGCCGAGCGCACCGCCGTGCGCCAGACGGCCGCCGCTCTGCTGGCACGCTGGTCGAACGATCCACGCCCGTGACCGTTCATCACCGCCAGCGCCGCCGCCGCTCGAGCGTGAGATACGGGAAGCTGCGACCACCGCGCGCGAACGCCGCCGCGTACTGTGCCGCCAGCGCCGGGACGATACGGCCCTCGAGCAACTCCGCCGCCGGGCCGACGGCCGTCGGGCCATCGACCGGGATCACCAGCGGATCGGCGATGGTACGGAGCATCTCAAGTGCCGTGCCCGTCGAGGTCGGCGGCGTCACCGCTGGCGCCGTGCCGGTCATCAGCGTGAACAGTTCGTACTCGATGGTCTCGCTCACATGAAACAGGTGCTGGGCATCGGCGGGAACGCGCGCGTCGTGGACGCGACGCGCTGCCTCGACGACGCCGCGATACTGCTCGATCGACCAGCGTGCCCCGAATGCCGGCGTGAGTGCATGGTGATTGGCAACGGTCAGATACGTGCTGGACCACCAGCCGTACTGCGGGCGTTCGCCGAGGAAGCCGACCAGCATCCGCAACTGGAGTAATGCGCGCAGCGATGTTGTGGGCATGCCGTGATGGTCCTGTTCGTTCCGTTCATCCTCCGTATCATTGTAGTACAGATCATGGCATGGTACGAACCAGCGCGAGACACCCGCAGGGCGCATCGCGCGCCGACGATCAGGCGGCACAATGCAACTCCTGTCACGATTCCTGGCAGGGCTGATGCAACGTCGCGGAAACGAACCTGGCCGCTCTGCCGCTGCTGCCCGGCTGGTTCTTCCGACTCTGCCGTTGCATCAGCCCTGGGGGAAGAGTCACACGAAGGCGAGGCACCGCGGCACCTGGTGCAACGACCGGGCTGGCCATCGGCGCTGCACCGTGCGCACGTGGTGATACGAGCGGCGCACCGATCCATGTCGTGATCACGACGCATGCGCTGGATCGTGCCGCCCGAATCGTGGGGCGCACCGCACCGCGACCACACGCCATCCGGCTGTTTCACACCCGAAGGCCTCGTCGCATGCCAACACCGACACCCTGCTCTCCTCCCCCTCGTGTCTTCGCGTGACTCCCAGGGCTGATTGATGGTGCCCCCGGGCATACCGTGCTATGCTTGGGCACCCATGCCACCACCGTACAGGAGGACACCAGAATGCGCCGGATCGTCGCACTGCTCGCCAGCGTGTGGTTGATGCTCGCCGTAGCATGCGCTACGCCGCCGGTTGCGCCCCCGAACGCCGACGTACACATTCAGCACCGCGACAGCATGGAACACGCGCTGCCGCTGCCGGCCAATCGCCACGCATCGCTCGATGCCCGACGCCTGCTCGCGGCCCTGCAGGCGCCACACAACGGCTGCGGCATCATCAGCGGTCAGAACATTGGCTCCGGCGAACTCGTGACGACCGAGTACGATCGATTGGTCGAGGGGTTACAACGTACGACCGGCCGCTATCCCGCGTTGGTCGGGCTGGATTACTATGACTTTGACGACGATCACCATGACTACACGGCCTCGCATCCGCCATTGCTCGCGCACTGGCGCGCTGGGGGCCTGATCACCATCTCCTGGAGCGCCATCAACCCCTGGACCGGTGGTGACGCCTGGGATACACGCCAGGCGAATCTCGCCGAACTGCTCGATGAGTCGTCGGCGGCGCACCAGGCCTGGATGACACACCTCAGTGCAATCGCCGATGCACTGGGCGAACTGCGCGACGCCGGAGTGGTCGTGCTCTGGCGGCCACTGCACGAGATGAATGGCAACTGGTTCTGGTGGGGGATCGACGCGCACCCCGGCGATCCGGCGCCGTACCGCGCACTCTGGCGTCAGATGTTTCAGTACTTCAGCGAAGATCGCGGCCTCGACAATCTGCTGTGGGTTTACTCGGCCGCCGGCGCCGAGCCGTCGCTGCCCGCCGCCGACACCTTCTATCCCGGCGATGACGTCGTCGACATCGTCGCGCAGTCGGTCTATGACGGGACCCTGCAACGCTTCGAATATGATCGTCTGGTGGCGCTGGGCAAGCCGGTGGCGCTCGGTGAGTTTGGCCCGGGATTGCCCTGGATGGGGCCGCAGGACGGCGATTATGACTATCGCCAGCTGCTGGATCTGCTCACAACCAGGTATCCGCAGACGGTCTTCTGGCTTTCGTGGCACGATTGGGTTGAGCATGATGCCCTGGTCGCGATGTCGATCTTCGCCAATCGCCACGCCGCCGAGCTGATGAATGACCAGTGCATCACGACCCGCGATGAACTCGCGTGGCGCGCATCGTCGCCTGATGCCATTCATCTGCCGATCCAACGCAATGAGGCCTGCCTACCCACCGCATGGTGCTCATCGGGTGATCGTGCCAGTGGCGTGGTGCACCGACATGCGTCGGCTGCACGCCGGTCGTGAAGCGACCGCCGGGTATTGTCGCGACGAACATCTGCGCGATTTTGCAAAACTCGTCGGACCTTATTTCTTACAGTGGCCGCCCAGATCACTGGCACCGATGGCATGGTGATGCCTGACGCTCTCCCACGTCGCCCGCCATCCGTCGCATACTCCCGGGCGGCAGGCAGTTGACTCACTGCATATTAAGGAGTATACTGTGGCCGGTGATCACTACATATAGTATCACACGACCGAATGGGACACTACATCTGGATAACTTGTGGAAAACACGTGATGAGCGCATGGCAATGCGGAGAATGCGTGTGGATAACCTGATGGGCGCTATCCGAACGCGGCCGTCGTCGGGGATGGCACACGGGAGTGCTGCATTCAATGCGATCGTGAAGCGGTAACACGCCTGCACCCGTGGCGCGTGTCGTGCGCGTCACCATCCCGCACCAGGCACGCCCAGGAAGAGCAGACGTCCGACATGGCAGACGAGTGCGTGGCACGGCAGCGCCGGGCCGCTCGGCACGCTATGTAAAGTGTATTGTATCGACAAGCCGACTGCGACCCATGAATCGGCAACGAAGGATCCCGCAACCGGGAAGGGAGGAGAGGCAGCGATGAGTGTGGCCACGAATGGATCGAGCGCGACGAACGGCACGATCACCGACGACATCACCGTCCCGATGACGATCGTCAAGCGCGACGGACGGATCGTACCGTTCGACGGCAGCCGCATCGAGCGTGCGCTCACGCGATGTTTTGCCAGCTTTGGCCGCACACCAGCGACCGGCGTCGACGAGTTGCGTGCGCGGGTCGTCAACATCATCGCAGCCAAATCGATCCAGCGTGCACCGACCGTCGAAGAGGTCCAGGACATCGTCGAGATGGTATTACAGGCCGCGGGCGAATTCGAAGCCGCCAAGCGCTACATTCTGTACCGTGCCGAGCGTGCCCGTGCCCGCGAGCGTCGCCCCATCCCCGAGCATGTCCGCGCAGCATTCGATGATTCGCGACGCTACTTTCCAACGCCCATCCAGCAGTTCCAATTCTTCGACAA
>CAIQIY010000014.1 GCA_903871975.1 uncultured Chloroflexota bacterium
CGCGATGGCGCGCGATGGCGGCACACAGCCGCTGCACCTCGCTGGGTGATGCGGTGGCGCCGGTATAGATACTCACGAGTTCGGCGTCGTCGAGCCAGGCATGCACGGCAGCCCCATCGAACAACGCAGCGACGAGGTCGTCGGTGGTCGTGCCGTCGGGCCCGACGAGCAGCGCCCGTTGGCCGATGACCTCGATGCTGGCGATGGCGACGCGCGCCAGCGCTGTGCGCATCGTCGCGGCAGCCTCGGCGAGCGTGGCATGGGCATCGTAAGCCAACGCGGCGACGAGCGCATGGGCCGGTGTGGCGCAGGGTACCCAGGCGATGGGGCCGGGGCCGAGGTGCCACCAGGCGGCGCACCGCTCGCCGAGCACGATCGTCGGCTGGGTGGGGCGCGTCAGCAGCACATCGGCGATTGCGGCATCCCCCGCGACGCCGTCGGGTACCACGGTCGCGCCGAGCTCGCCGAGCAGAGCGGCAAATCCATCGCCGGCGACGGCGGCTACCAGGCCGAGCGGTCGGTCGTCGGCATGCCGCAGCCGCTGGCGACACTGCTGTGCCATGTTCTGAATCTCGATGCGATCGAGCTCGCCGAGTGCCGCAGCGGCAGCGAGCGGCTGGCCAGGCTGCGCCGTGTGCAGATGCACACGGATGCGTGGCGCCGTACCAGCGATGGCCAATGAGTCGCCGAGTGGCGCGAGCACGTGCTGTACCTGTTCGGGTGTGATGTCGGCGGCGACAATCACCAGATTGACACAATAGCCGACCTCGATGGCAGTGGTGCGGCGCAGCCGTGGCGGCGGTGGCGCGGTGGCCGCCAGTGGCCGCCCGTGGGCCAGCGCAGCCCATGCCTCGAGCAACAGCGCCCAGCCATGGGCACCGGCATCGACGACGCCGGCCTCGCGCAGGACGGCGAGCTGCTGTGGCGAACGCGCGACCGCCTGCTGTGCGGCTTGCCATGCGCGCTCGAGGGCCGCCGCCAGACTGACTGGCACGGGGTCGAGGGCCGCTGCCGCCGCCCGGATGCCGCTCAGCATCGTGCCATCGATCGGGGCCGCGACGGCAGCATCGGCAGCGAGCGAGGCAGCACGCAGCCCGGTGGCCAGCTCGGCAGCCGCGAGGAGCGGTGCGCGCGCCAGAACCTGCGCCAGGCCACGCAACGCCTGGGCCAGGATGATGCCGGAATTGCCGCGCCCATGCTCGAGCGCACTGTCGGCCAGTGCCTGTGCCACCACACCGATGGTGCCGGACGCCGGCAGGGTGGCGGTGATGCCGCGCAGCGTGTGCACCAGATTGGTGCCGGTATCGCCATCGGGCACCGGAAAGACATTCAGCCCGTCCAGGTACGCACGATGCACCTCGATGTGCCGCGTTGCCATGTGCAGTGCCTGCGCGAACTGCGCGCCATCCCAGTGCTCGTGGCTCACGGCGCCTGTACCCCCTGGAGTGCCAGCATCACGTGGGCATCGAGGCGAAACGTGCGTGACACACGGCTGGCGACCCGCTCGCGGATCTCGTCGGTAGTAGCTTCGATCGCCACACCGCTCACCAGGACGAGCCCGATATCCAATGTGACCGCTGCACCATCATCGTGGACGACGACCCCGCGCCAGGCATCGGCCCAATCGAGTGCCAGCGTGCTGCGTGGCCTGGTCAGCGTGGCGACATGCGGGTGCGTGCGCAGCTCGGCAGCCACGACCCGCGCGATGGCGCGGGGCAGCACCGCGATGCTGCCGGGGATGTCATGTGCATCCATCACGCCCACCGTGGTTGCAGACACCCGACGGATGTGGTACTATCGTCGGCGAGTGTGACCGATGGTTCCAGGAGAGTGAGAATCCCCATGGCAAAGTGTGAAGTCTGCGCCAAAGGCGTCTCGTTCGGGCGCAACATTCGCCACCAGGCGTCGGGCGGTTGGGCGCGCCGCGCGCCGAAGACCAACCGGACGTTCAAGCCGAACGTCCAGAAGGCGACCGTCACCGAGGGTGATCGCCGGGTGCAGATCAACGTGTGCACGCGCTGCCTCCGATCCATGTATCGATTGCGCTGAGACGCGGCAAAGCCGGCGACACGCGGGTCGGAGCATGCGCTCCGACCCGCCGTCATTTCACCAGCGCGCGTGCCGCCCGTCAGGGGCCATTATAGGGCAGACGGGCCGGTCCTGCAACCGGTGGTGCCGCAGCCGGCGTGATCACGACCGGCACGCGCAGCACGTCATCGGCGATGCGCTGGCCAGCGCTGCGAAGCGGCACACGCTCGAGCGACGGCCAACGATACATGCCGACGAGCAGCGTGTAGTCGCCGGGCGGCAGGTCGGCCGGCAGCGCGAGGCGCCGTGCGTCGAGGATGCGCGCATCAGCCGGCCACGTGGCGGTCGGCGTCGCACCAGCGCCCGGTGGCCCGTCGAACTGCGCCACGCGCGCGCCGTCGGCATCGAGCAGGTGCAGCAATACCGAACGCTCGTCGCTGCCGGCACGGGTCGCCTGCCACGCCAGCAGCAGATCGAGCGTGCCACCCGGCGCGGCGCGCAGGTACGCTGGCCAGTAGCCGAGCAACGCCGCATCGTCGCCCAGCGAGGCCGCGAGCGGCTGGGCCGGCGCGGGCGGCAGCGCCACCAGCGTCTGTGCGCGATACGTGCCGAGCGCATCGATCCGGCCGTCGTCGTGGACGGTGAACTGGAACAGTGGCGGTGGTGTCGCCAGCACGATCGCGCCGGCACCGAGCTGGAGCCGCGCCAGATACGTGCCGGAACGCAGTCCGGCGAACGATGCACCCAAGGGTAATTCGGCGCCGTCGAGCGTGCCGCGCATGGTGCCGCTGGCCAGATCCAGCGTCAACGCCAGCTGTCCGGCGCTGTCGGGCGGCAGGCTGGCACCGTACCAACCGTACTGCACCCCGCGGGCGGCATCCCAGATATCGATCGCCAGCTGCACCGGCCCGATGCGATCGAGGCGCACGTGCGCCTCGGTCTGCACCACGAAGCCGTCGGCACGGCTGACGACGGCCAGCACCGTCGCGCCCGGGCGCTGTCGCGTACCGGCGACCCCCATCGCGCGATACGTGACGCCGCGCAGGATGAGCGGCGCCGCGTCGGGTGCCGTGAGCTCCAGCGTCGGCGGCGGTGGCGCCAGCGTCACCACGCTCAGGCCAGCCGGCAGCACGAACCGCTGCGCACCGAGGCGCACCTCGCCTGCTGCGAAGGCGGCCAGCTCGACGTCGAGCGCCGCCGTGCCCGGCGGTGGCGCCAGTGCCACCGTCGTCGTACTCCCGGCCATCAGCACGCGGCCGTCGGCGCTCCGGCCGAGCGTGCCGTCGGGGCGGCGGTACAATGCAAACGAACCGCCACGCCAGAGTGCGTCGTCGTAGCCCCAGGCCGTCGGATCCTCCTGGGCGTGCAGCAACGCATAGTCGGGCAGCAACACGCCGGCGGGCCGGTCGTACGAGCGGTAGGCGGTGCGCAGGCTGCCGCGTACCACCGCATGGTCGAGCGCATAGGCTGCGATGCCGAGCGTCGGCCCGCGCAGCCGCGAATCACCGCTGAGCAGCACGGTCGCGCCGGGCGGCACCAGCTGGCGCAGCGCGAGGAGCGCCGGCATCTCGCCGGCGTACAGCCCGGGCGCAGCGAGGTGGCGTTGCACCACCTGGAGCTGGCCCGCCAGCACGGCGGCGAACAGCGCGAGCAGTGCGGCGTCGAGCGGCAACCGCCGGCGGCCACTCACGCGCTGGCGTGCGGCGGCCCATCCGGCGACGATCGTGCCGTATGCCACCGCCGCCGCGTAGGCTGCCCCCTTCATGAACGCATACGGATACGCCTGACCGAGCTGCAGCCACGCCAGGTAGGCCAGCGTCGCTGCACCGGCGGCCAGCCAGCGCGCGCGGCACCAGCCGGTGCCGTCATCGGTGCGCAACAGCCCCCCGAGCGCCAGCGATCCAGCCAGCACCAGCGCTGGCACGCCCCAGGGCGGTGGTTCCGGTGGCACGCCGGGCGCGAATGCCGTGATGCCCAGCACCTCGTCGGCGCCGATATAGCGGAACACCCCCAGGCTGGTGACCTGGTCGGCATAGCGCCAGGCGAAGCCGGCGAGATAGTCGCGCACCAGCGGCAGCGCGGCCACCACGCCGAGC
>CAIQIY010000015.1 GCA_903871975.1 uncultured Chloroflexota bacterium
CGAGCCACGCCGGCCAATTCCTACGACGGCATCGTTGCATGATGAGGTAACACCATATGCCGGATCGTCGCGCTGACGCTGCCGATATCGATCTGTTGCTCGACGCATTTCCTGACCGGATTCGCCAGGCGCTCATGAGTGGGCCATTGCATCGCGCCGAACTGCTTGAGGTCGTGATGGACCTCGGGCGGTCACCCGAGGCGCGCTATCGTGGCGAGGAGTGCCTGCTCTCGCCGGATGAGATCACCCAGGCCGATCTTGACGACGTCGTCGCACGCATCGGTGCATTCGGCGAAGACAATCGGGCGGGGATTCCACGTACGCTCCACCGTATCTCGGCCTTGCGCAATCGTTCCGGGCGCGTCATCGGTCTGACGTGTCGGGTCGGGCGGGCGGTGTTCGGCACGATCAGCATCGTGCGCGACCTCATCGAGTCCGGGCGCAGCGTGCTGTTGCTCGGCCGGCCGGGTGTCGGTAAAACGACGATGCTCCGCGAGATGGCGCGCGTACTGGCCGACGAGTTGCGTAAACGTGTTGTGATTGTGGACACCTCGAACGAGATCGCCGGCGATGGTGACATTCCACATTCGGGGATCGGGCGAGCGCGGCGCATGCAGGTGCCCCGACCTTCGGAGCAGCACAGCGTGATGATCGAGGCAGTCGAGAACCACATGCCGGAAGTGATCGTGATCGACGAGATCGGCACCGAGCTCGAGGCGCTGGCGGCGCGGACGATCGCCGAACGCGGCGTGCAACTGATCGGCACGGCGCATGGTCAGACGCTCGACAACCTGCTGTCGAATCCGACGCTCTCCGACCTGATCGGTGGAATACAGGCGGTGACGCTCGGCGATGACGAGGCGCGTCGGCGTGGTACGCAGAAGACTGTCCTCGAGCGTAAGGCGCCACCAACGTTTGATGTGTTGGTCGAGATCCAGAGCTGGGACGCCGTGACCGTCTATGATAATGTCGCCGAGGCCGTCGACTGCCTGTTGCGACGTGATCTTCCGCCTGCCGAACTGCGGCGCCGCGATGCCGACGGGCAAATCGCCGTCGAGCGCGCCGTGAGCAGTGTACCATCGCGCGACGAACGTGCCAGCTATCGGTCGACTGCCGCGCGGTCAGCATCAGCGCCATCGGTGCCTGCCGCCGCAGCAGTGGTGGTGGCTACGCCGACGGCCAGCACCGTTTCTGGTGGGACAGGTCAGCGTATCTATCCATTCGGCGTCAGTCGCGACCGACTCGAACGCGTGATCGCGCAGTTGCGCGTGCCGGCCACGATCGTGCGCGACATGCAGGATGCGACGATGGTGATGACGCTGAAGAATTACTACCGTCAGGGTGCGGCGCGTGTGCGTCAGGCCGAAGAACGTGGTGTACCGGTCTATGTGCTGCGGAACAACACGTCCATTCAGATGGAGCGGCAGCTCGCCGATGTCTTTCAGCTCCGCGAGGTGACTGCCGATGAAAACGACAGTGACGCGCCGGCCGAGAGCGAGAATCCCGTCGCCGCCGCGCTGCTCGAGGCCGAGTTGGCCATCGGGCAGGTATTGAATGGTGAACGCCGCGCTGTCGAACTCCAGCCGCGCAGCGGCTACGTTCGACGCCTGCAGCATCAGCTCGCGGAGCGGTATAATGTCCAATCAGAGAGCCGTGGGCGTGAGCCGCACCGGCGTGTGAAGTTCTCGCGATGAGTCTCTTCATCACCTTCGAGGGGCCGGAGGGTGCCGGCAAGAGTACGCAGGCCCGCCGATTGACCACATGGTTGCATGATGCCGGCTACGCGGTCACAGCGTTGCGTGAGCCTGGTGGTACGATGATCGGCGAGCGCGTCCGCGCCATCCTGCTCGATGATGCCCATCACGAGATGGCCGCGATGACCGAGGTATTGCTGTTTGCTGCCGCACGGGCACAGCTGGTTCACCAGGTTATCCGGCCGCGGCTCGCCGCCGGCGACATCGTGATCTGTGATCGGTATGCCGACTCGACCCTGGCGCATCAGGGCTATGGCCTCGGCGGCGATCTCGTGGAGTTGCAGCGCCTCACACACAGCGCGACCGGTGGGCTCGTGCCCGATGTGACATTCCTGCTCGAGATGCCGGTGAGCCTGGCGCTTGAGCGCAAGCTGCGGCATCACGATGGTTCGTGGAATCGCCTTGATGCACGGGCGATCGAGTATCATGAACGCGTCGCGGCGGGCTACCATGCATTGTGTACTGCATCACCCGGGCGCTGGCACATCATTGATGCCACCG
>CAIQIY010000016.1 GCA_903871975.1 uncultured Chloroflexota bacterium
GTGGCTTCGTCGCACCGCGCCGACGCCCGCTCATGCAGAGTCGCCCGCTGGTCACGCAGTGCTGCCGTGCTCGCCAGCACTGCCAGCCGCCCCTCGGCTCCCTTGATCTCGGCCTCGAGCCGCGCGACGTTCGCCTTGGCGCGCGCTTCGTAGCTCTCGTAGGCGGCGAGACCGAGGATTTCGCCCAGGATCTTCTTGCGGTTGGCCGGTTGACTGCTGGTGAATGCGTCGGCGCGCCCCTGACGCAGAAATGCCGAGTGGCTGAACAACTCGTGCGTCATGCGCAATGTCGTGGTGATGGCCTGCTGCGTCGCTGCCTTCGTCGCACCGGTCAGTGAGTTCCAGCCATCCCCGGCTTCGATCTGAAAATCGAGCTGCGTGGTGGGGTTCTTGCCTCTGCCGCTGATGCCATGACGCCGGATGACCCGGTATCGCTGCTCGGCGACGCTGAAGATCAGCTCGACCATCATCTCGGTCGCGCCGAGCGCCACCACGTCCTTGTCGGAGTGCAGCCGCGTCTCGCCCCACAACGCCCAGGTGATCGCGTCGAGCAACGCCGATTTGCCCGAACCGTTGTTGCCGGCCAGGCAGGCGATGCTGATGCCCCGCAGGTCGAGTGGTGGTACCTGCTCGCGATAGCACATGAAGTTGCGTACGATCAGACGCTCGGGTACCATGCCGTCATCCCCCTCCCCATGCGGCCCATGGCTGATCGGCTGAAATGACATAACTCACGAGGGTCGCACGCTGAGCGAACCCGACGCGTTGGTAGATGCGCATGGCGGCCGCGTCATCGGCCGTCAGGAAGACCAGATCGGCGCCGAGGTGCAGCGCGTCGCAGGCCATGGCAGCGGTCAGCGCGGTAGCGATGCCACGCCCGCGATACCCGGGCAGGGTCGTGATGCCGGCGAGCTCGCAGAGCCCATCGCGTGGCTCGCTGAACATCCCGCACGCGACCGGCCGGCCGGCCCAGCACGCCAACCAGGCGCGCCCGGCGCCGAGCAACAGGCGACAGCGCTCGAGGTCGTCATCGGAGAACGCTGCGTCGGCGGCGCCACCGAAGCCCTGCTCGTTGATCTGCAGCACGGTGCGCAGTGTCGCGTCGTCGGCATCTGCCGGATGGCCGCAGAGCGTCAATGCGGCCGGCAGCGCCGGCTGCGACAGCATCGCCGCGTTGCAGATCAGCAGCGGCGCGCATAAGGTTTCGGCATAGCCGAGTGCCTCGAGCGCCGCAGGCCATTGTGGTGCCGCCTCGCGGATGAACTCGAACCGTGGCCGGCGGTACCTACCCTGGAACGCATCGGCGATGCGTGCGAGTGCGGCGGGATCGGCCGGCGCGGCATCGTTGGGAATGGCGTAGTTTTGGTGTGGCGCGACGTCGTGTGGATTCAGGTAGACCGTCGCCACGCCTTCGTCCCACGCGCGGAAGTGAGCCTGCGCGGTGGCGCGCAGCGACTGCTGGATGCGCGTGATCAAGGGGTCGGTTGGCGGATGGTTCATGATGCCCGATCAGACGCACTAGGCACGGAACGTCGCCACCAGTATAGCATGTGCGCGTCATGCAGGGCGCAGCCGCGCCGACCATCGGGTGCGATGCGGTATGATGGCACGGCGTGACCACGCGCGGTCGCGTCTGGTCGACGGCCGGGGACAACCGACGAGCGGTGAACGGAGGAATCAGTGTGACGACCGGATCCTATGGTGCACAGAGCATGACCACACGCCTGCGGCGTGTCCTGATGCGTCGCCCCGATGCGGCATTTGGTGCCGCCGACCCGCAGCGCTGGCACTATACGGCCCAGCCGGATCTGGCGCGCGCCCACGAGGAGCACGATGCGCTGGTGGCATTGCTGCGCGGCGCCGGCGTCGATGTGGTGCTGCATGAGGCTGCATTGCCCGATCACGCCGATGCGATCTTCGTCTTCGATCCGGCGCTGGTGACGGCGGCCGGTGCGGTGATCCTGCGCATGGGCAAGCCGCTGCGGCGCGGCGAGGAAGCGGCGATGGCGCAGCAGTTCGCAGCGCTCGGCATTCCGCTGCTGGCACGGCTCGACGGCGATGCGCTCGCCGAGGGTGGCGATTTGTTGTGGGTGGACGAACACACTCTCGCGGCTGGCCTCGGATTCCGTACCAACCACGCCGGCATCGCCCAGCTCCAGGCCGCACTCGCACCGCAGGGCGTCACGCTGGTGCCGGTCGAACTGCCGTATTTCACCGGCCCCGCCGCCTGTTTGCATCTGCTCTCGCTGATCAGCATCGTCGATGAGCGCGTCGCGGTGGTGTATCCGCCGCTGATGAGCGTGCCGTTCTGGAACCTGCTCGTGGCGCGCGGGTTTACCCTGATCGAGGTACCCGAACGCGAGTTTCATACGATGGGGACCAATGTGCTGGCGATCGAGCCAGGGCATTGCCTGATGCTGGAAGGCAATCCCGAGACACAACGCCGCCTGCAGGCCGCCGGCTGCGAGGTGTTGACCTACCGTGGCGAGGAGATTTCGTTCAAGGCCGAGGGTGGGCCAACCTGCCTGACCCGGCCGTTGTGGCGCGCGTGAGGGGCGCGGTCACACGAAGGCACGCAGCCACGCAGGCGTGGCCCCGTGGATTCAGAACTGCTCGTGGGCGCGATCAATCGCTGGCCGAGCGCCGTCGCGCGCCACTACCCAGGCGCCGGCGCGATTGGCGCGCCGGGCCGCACGCTCCAGATCGCCGTCGGCCAGGTATGATGCGAGGAACACACCATTGAAGGCATCGCCGGCTCCCGTGCTGTCGACGGCCCGCGCCACCGGGTCGGCCGGAGTGTAGCGTAGGTGGCCGTCGGCGACGACGATACAGCCATCGGCGTCGAGTTTGAGCGCGACGACCGCGCCACGATACTGTTCGTGCAGCCGCAGTGCCATCGTCGCCGGGTCATCGCTGCCACTCAGGACACGTGCCTCGTCGCGGTTGGGGAAGACGATGTCGAACGACAGGTCGCCGGTCAGCGTGTCGAATTCGTCACGGCCGAGCTGTTCGATCATCTGAAACGATGCGGGATCGAAAGAGAGGCTCGCCCCGGCTGTGCGTGCCAGCTGTGCTGCCGCGATCGCGGCCGACCGGGGTGGGTCGCTGAACAGCGACCAGGCGGTGAGGTGGACATGGCGGCACTGCTGCAGCGCTGTCTGCGGCAGATCGATGGGGCGCAGGCAGAAATCGGCGCCCTGATTGGTGATCATGCTGCGCTGGCCATCGGCGGCGATCAGCGCCAGGATCACGCCCGTACCCCGCTCGGCCGTGCGGCTGACGTGCGCCACAACCCCCTCGGCCGCCAGGTCGGCTACGATGAGATCGCCGAGGGCGTCGCGCCCGACGCTGCCGATGAACCCCGCGGACGCGCCGGCGCGTGCCACCCAGACCGCCACATTGGCCGCCGAACCGCCCGGCGCGAGTTCGATTCGCCCGGTCGTGTCGCCACCCGGCTGCAGGATGCCGTCGGGCTGGACCAGCATATCCCACACCAGATCACCCACCGCAATGATCATCACACCCCCTCGTGCGGCAACGATGCCGCGTCCCCGAGGCGCGCGAGCGCCGCCTCGTCGATTCCCCAGGCGCGAACCGTCGCGCGTTCTTCGTCGTGCGACTGGCACTTGCGATAGCGGGCACCCGAGACGCCATGCACTCGCGTGCGGCAGGCGTCCCAGCTGGTGTGCCGCGCCAGTTGCCCCCCGATCAGGCTCAAGTACGTGGTGCCGGCCGGTGCCGGTCGGCCGGGTGCCGGTCGCGTCGGCGGCATCGTTGCAGCGAGCCGGCGCGCCTGGGCCTGAGCCAGCGCATCGGCCCGTTCGTTCAGCGGGTGTCCGGCATGCCCACGAACATACTGCCATGCGACGCGGCCTGCCGCGAGGCGGTCCAGCTCTTGCCACAGCTCGCGATGCTCGACGGGCGAGCCACTGGCGGTGCGCCAGTCGCGGGCGCGCCA
>CAIQIY010000017.1 GCA_903871975.1 uncultured Chloroflexota bacterium
AAGATCAATGATATTATATGATTTGCGCAGTGATATCAAGTTTAGCAGTGTAGCATATTCATTGAACGCGAATATCTCAATGAATGTCGCGATGTCTGAAAAATTCGAATCAACCAGAATCTGGTTGTCCCTGAATTTGTAAAAAAAGTACTTTTTGGGGGTATGAGGGGTAATTTTCGATACAACAAAGTAATACCCAGCCAAGATGACCAGGAAACAGTAATTCAATACCCCCACTCGAACAAACGATACAGGGTTTGTTAAATGTTTGAATATCGTCCAGAACATCGATAGCAATCAGCGACGATCATAGCCAATTTCCCAGGCAAGGCAACCATGCTCAGCAACAGAGCGATGACACAACCACCCTCCGTTGGATGCAAGGATCGCGTGGTAGCCAGCGACCCGAGGGCAGCGCACCCATCAGACAAGCGCCAGTATACCACGATGCGGGATGGCACCCTCGCCAGCCGAATCACACCACAGGCCGAATCACCACCACATCAGCCTGCCGCGCCGACACCAACCACGACCAATCGTACAACGTCGGTGGGGGCGCACCATGATCACCGAGCAGCAGCGATGTGCTGTGCAGTATGCGCCGTACAGGCCATCCGCGGACTCGCAGTACCTGCAATCCGAAAGCGTGGCAGGCATGCCCTGTATCCCCACGCTCACAATCCGCAACCAGGCAGCAGGTATGGTAGGATGACCCATCGCAGGGTTGGGAGCCGCCGCCGACCACGAGCCAGCAGGCAGCACCGCCCGAGAAGCCGACCCGAGATCACGCCAAGCCCATGACCATACCATACTCGACAACATCGTACGACATCATCGTCATCGGAGCCGGCCATGCCGGCTGCGAGGCAGCTCATGCCGCAGCACGCCTCGGCTGCCGCACGCTGTTGATCACGATTGATCTCGATCGGCTCGCCCACATGTCCTGCAACCCTTCGATCGGTGGGCCCGCCAAAGGTCATCTCGTGCGCGAGATCGACGCGCTGGGCGGCCTGATGGGGCGCATCACCGACCGGACGTTCATCCAGATTCGGCTGCTGAACGAGAGCAAGGGGCCGGCAGTACAAGCGCTACGTGCCCAAGCCGACAAGCGGCTGTATGCTGCCGCGATGAAGCACGCGCTCGAGCATACACCACGCCTGGATCTGCGGCAGGCACTGGTCGAACGCATTGTTCCCCTGGAGCCAACCAGCGATTCACCAGCGCGGTTCGCCGTGATCACCCATACCGGGCAACGCTACGATGCCCGCGCGTTGGTCATCACCACCGGAACATTCCTGCGCGGTCGTGCCGTGACCGGCGAGGCGAGCTGGGCCGCCGGCCGCGCCGGCGAGGCACCGGCGAACGCACTGGCCGACGACCTCGCGGCGTTGGGGTTCCCGCTGATCCGGCTCAAGACTGGCACGCCACCACGGATCGATGCACGCACCATCGATTTCGGCCTGTGCGAGCCACAGGGTGGCAGCCCGACACCGTGCTACTTCGGCCACTATGCACCGTATGGCCCCGCCGACCCACCAGAGCCATGGATCGTCGGGGCACCGAGCCCGGTCTATCCCACCATGACGATGCCGGCATGGCGGCCACAGCTCTCGTGCTTCCTGATCCATACCACCGACGTGTTCCATGAGATCGTGCGGCGCAACCTGCACCGCGCCCCCCTGTTCACCGGCGTCATCGAGGGCATCGGTCC
>CAIQIY010000018.1 GCA_903871975.1 uncultured Chloroflexota bacterium
CCGCGATCAGTGCTACCAGCGGCGTGGCGGCGACACCGGCAGCACCGGTGATGCCGTGGCTGCGGGCGTCGGCGAGCAGGGCGCGCATCGATGTGACCAGGTCATCCGGCGCGTCGGTTGCCAGCCCGACCAATACGTCATCGCTCAGCCATGCCACGCGTGGCAACCATGCGCTCAACAGATCGTGCACCACGGCACGCACCGCACCGATCGCGCCGGTGTCCACCGCGACCAGGGCAGCATCGGTGCAGCGGCGCCGCGCCTGGGCTGGCGTCATGCCCGCGGCGATGCCGGTGGCGTCGCTGGCGACGACTGCCGGCCGCGCGCCAGCCGAGATGACGACCAAAGATCGTGTCGTGGCGCCGCGCCGCCGTGAGGCCGAGGTCGGCGATGATCACGGCGACTGCACAGCTCATCGCTCGATCTCCAGCAGCGGCAGGGTGATCGGCAGATCGACGGCTCCGCCGGCATGCCCACGCCGCCAGATGGCGATGCGGCTCTGGCAGAGCGCTGCACAGGTGTCGCCGAATCGCCAGTGCTGTGCGGCGACGTGCAACCGCAGCTCGGCAGCACGCCCGAGGGCATCGTGCCCCGCCGCGATGTGGGCGTCGCGCCCTGATGGCAGCGAGGTGAGCGCCATGATCACGCCGCCGGTGCCGCGTGTGCGCCGCATGAGGTGCGCGACAGCCCGTGATGGCGCGATGCGGCCGAGCCCGCCCCCGAGCCCGATGATCGAGTCGACCATGATCAACGAGGCCCCGGCGTCGATCAGCCCCGCCAGCATCAGGAAGGCCTGGTCGGCATTGTGCGGCCGGCCGATCGGCATGTCGGCCAGCGCCACACCGCACGATGCGGCATAGTCGGCGTCGAAGGTGCCGGTGACATCGACGACGGCGGTGGCGCGCCGCCGCCGCTGGGTGTGGGCGATGATGCTGAACGCCAACGTGCTGGCCCCCGAGGTTGGAATGCCGATGATCTCGCTGATCGCCCCACACGGTAGCCCGCCGCCCAACGCAGCGTCGAGCGCCTGCGCCCCCGTCGCGAGCGTGTCGGGCCAGCGGCTGCTGCTCTTGCCGAGCCGTAATGCGCGTGTCCCCCAACGCTGCCAGCATTCCTCAAGGACACCACTGATCGGGTCACCAGCAGACATCACGCCCTCCCTTTCTGTGTCGAACATGTGAACAACAGAACATTTGTTCTACATATGATATAGCAGGGATGGCGTGAAGAGTCAAGAGGAATGGCGCCGCCGGGGGCAGGTGTCAGCGCTCCCTTCGCCCGCTGCGCGTCGCCATGCGGGGCGCAACGCGCATGCACCGGTCGCCACGGCGCTCACGCGGCTCGCGTGGTTTCGGGGCAACACACGGCGCAGCCGGTGGTGGCGCGCATGTCCTGCACCGCGCAGGGGCACGTGGCACAGGCTGGCCCGGGGCAACGGGATGTGCGTCGGGGCGCGCCGGCCGGCCCGGCGCGCAATTGGCACCGTCAGAGCGCGCGAACAGGCGGCAACAGGTGCATTCCCGGTATATCAGGGCACGATTGGGAGTATGTGGTGCCCAGAGGATGCACCGCATCCGGCGGTGCGCCATCCGGTGTGCTGGGGGCCATGTATGACGCCATGCAGCCGCGTCAGTCGCCGTTCACGGCAAGTACAGCGATCGCCCCCGCGCCGTCATGGCTCCGACTGTACCGCAGCGCGTAATTGGGCAATCGCATCGGCGACGCCATGGTGGCGATTGAAGACCGCCGAGCCAGCCACCAGGTTCGTCGCACCAGCGGCGACGACCGTCGCGGCCGTTGCTGCGTTGATGCCGCCATCCACCTGGAGATGTACGTGGTGGAGCGAGCGGTCATCGAGCTGCTGTCGCAGCCGAGCGATGCGTGTCGTCGTGCCTGCGATGTACCGCTGGCCACCGAATCCGGGATTGACGCTCATGATCAGAACCAGGTCGACCAATTCAAGCACCTCGTCGAGCATGACGAGCGGCGTCGCCGGATTGATGGCCACACCAGGCCGGGCCCCACCATCACGAATCTGCTCGAGGGTCCGATGAAGGTGCGGGCACGTCTCGACATGCACGCTGATGCTGGCGGCACCCGCCTCGATGAACGCGTCGATGTAGCGCTCCGGGTTGACGATCATCAGATGGCAATCCAGCGGCAGGTTCGTGACGCCACGCAACGCATCGACCACCGGCACGCCGATCGAGATGTTGGGCACGAACACGCCGTCCATCACATCGACGTGCAGCCAGTCGGCGCCAGCCGCGGCGGCCTCGGCGACATGTTCGCCCAGCCTGGTGAAATCTGCAGCGAGCAACGATGGGGCGAGGATGATGGGGCGTCCGGCAGCGGTGGTCAGGGGCACAGGCCAGCTCCTTCGACTATGGGTGTCGCGCTGCACCAGTATACCAGCGCACCGCCCAGCGGGTTTGGAGTGGATATCCGTGCGCTGACGTGGAGTACGGGCGACGTCGGGCGATTTACGATCGCATATACCCCATCAATGGCCGAGCAACTATCCATCCATTTCGCTCCATCACCTCACGATGCGTGCGTGAGCGCGATGCCTACCGCCCGACATCGGAACGAAGACTGGCCCATGGAAGGTTGCGCGCACTGGTAGATCATCGCTGCTCCGTGCAGCAGGGTCATGGCGTGCTCCGGTGTGCTCAGATCGCCCTTGACTACCTCGACCCCGTCGAGGGCAACGGACAATTGCCCGCTGCGGTTGAGCATGTGCACCCGTCGGCACTCTTCCAGCAGCGCCCGCGCCGTCCTCTGCCCCAGCGGTCCCGTTCCGATGATCAGATGGAGCCCATTCATACCCATCCCCTACCTCCTGAGTACTACTGTGTTGACGTGTCACCCCAATGGTAGAACCTGACACGGTGAGAGAATCAAGAGGTCACCTCTGTGCATTGAGCTCGAGTGTCACGGCCAAGTTCGCCGAGCCGTGCTGGTAGCTCATGTCGGGTTCGAACCTCAGCTCACTCAGCCGCAGCACCTCAACGGCATGGCTGTTGTCTCTGGCGCCTGCAGTATCGTCTTCTGCGAGCGCGCCGACCAGGCTGTCGCCGCTCGGATGACCGTTCATCACAAGGATGTTCATCGTATTTCCCGAGAGCATGGCACCCGCCTTGGGCTGACGCATCGATGAATGCGTTGTGGTAATGCCGAGTCAACGGTCGGCTCAGAATCGCCAGACATCGCGGTCGAGACTCCGATGAAGCACTTGGCTGCCAAGCCACGCCACCGCCGGGCCCGGCATATCCCCATCAACGAGGCAGGCACGACGGGCCAGGCACAGCGCGGCTGCCATGTAGCTCGCGGTCGCCCGCGCAGCATCGGCCAGATGCAGCGGCCCGTTAACCTGTCGACGACCTGCCGTTAACCGTTGGACGATCTGCCGATTACATGACGCTGCGATCCTTGCCGCATGCACACAACAGCACCACGCGCCACGGCGCGACACCGAACCGGCGGACAGCTGCGCACCTACGCCCTGTTCATCGCGCTGGTCGCACCAAATCTGATCCTGCTTGCGGCATTCACCTTCTGGCCACTGCTCGTGAACGCCTGGCTCAGCATGGTGCGCTGGAATTTCCTCAGTGCCCAACAGCCATTCGTCGGCCTCGACAACTACGTGCGAGTACTTGGCGCACGCGTGTTTCTCGATGTAGTACGCAACACCGTCGTGTTCACCGGTATCTCGGTCGCCATCACGATGGGTGTCGGGCTGATACTCGCCATCATGCTCGATCAGCGGTTGCGCTGGCGAACGGCCGCACGCGCCGTCCTGTTCACCCCCACGGTGTTGGCTGGCTCGGCGATTGCCATCGTCTGGATTTACATCTTCGATCCCCGCTTCGGACTCCTCCAGCAAGTCCTGGCATGGTTCGCCATCGCATCACCGAACTGGCTCGCCGATCCGGCGTGGGCGATGGCAGCGGTGATCATCGTGTATAGCTGGAAGAACGTCGGCTACGCCGTCGTGATCTATCTCGCCGGGTTGCAAGCGATCGACCGGACACTCTACGAAGCCGCGGCGATCGATGGCGCCGACGCGTTCGCGCAATTCCGCGCCGTCACCTTGCCCGGGCTCTCGCCGATGATCTTCTTTCTGATGGTCACCAGTGTGCTGGCGTGCTTTCAGGCGTTCGACATCATCCATGTCATGACCGATGGCGGGCCAGTCAACGCGACCAACACGCTCGTCTATCATCTCTACGAGCAGGGGTTCATCCGCACGCAGGCCGGCCCGGCTGGTGTCGTTGCGATGGTGATGTTCATCGCGATGATCCTGCTCACATGGCTGCAACTGCGCTATGCCGAGACGCGAGTGCACTATGCATAACCAACCGCAGCGCCTCGCCCGCCACGAGCAGATTGTCAGCGCCCTGATCGTCGCGGTCGCCGTCATCATCATCGGTCTACCGCTCTACTGGATGCTGATCGCTTCGTTCAAGCTCTCTGGTGAGATCTACACCGCACCACCGACGTGGTGGCCGCAATACCCCACGCTTGAGAACTATCCGCTGGCATGGCAAGCCGTGCCCTTTGCCCAGTACTACCTCAACAGCGTCATCGTCACCGCCATCACAACGCTGTCGAAGACCACGCTCGCGACGCTCACCGCGTATGCATTGGTCTATCTGCCAGTCCGCGGTCGCGATGCAGTCTTCGTCACCGTGCTCGCCGGCCTCATGGTGCCGCAGCAGATTCTGATCGTGCCGAACTTTCTCACCATCGCAAACCTCGGCTGGCTCAATACATATCAGGGACTGATCCTGCCAGGTGCTGCCACCGCCTTCGGGACATTTCTCATGCGGCAGTACTTTCTGACCCTGCCGTCCGAGATCTTCGAAGCCGCGCAGATCGATGGCGCCGGGCACCTGCAACGCCTGTGGACCATCGCGGTGCCGCTCGCGCGGCCAGCGATCGTCACCACTGCGCTCTTCGCCATCGTCTCGGAATGGAACGAGTATCTGTGGCCACTGCTGGTCACCAACATCGATGCGATGAGAACCTTGCCAGTTGGAGTCGCGCAATTGTTCGACTCCGAAGGGCTGGCCAACTGGGGCGTCATCATGGCCGGCACCGTTCTGGTCGTCGCGCCAATCGTCGTCCTGTTTGGCTGGGCGCAACGCCATATCATCGACGGCATCGCCGCCGGTGCGCTCAAAGGCTGAGGATTACCACGCGCGGCGCAGCGCGACATCCGTATCGGTCATGTCGTCATCCTTCCGACAGAAGAGGTCACACCGATGAACCGTATGTCACGCCGCCTGTTCCTGCGCAGCATCGCCGCCGGCTCCGGGTTGCTCGCACTCGC
>CAIQIY010000019.1 GCA_903871975.1 uncultured Chloroflexota bacterium
GATCCTGGCCGAGCTGAATGTCGCCGAGGACGTGCGCCGGGTGGCGCGGCGCACCGAACGCCTGGTGCCGCATCCGCCGCCAGGCGCCAGCGAAATCGTGACTGACCGGACGCGTGTGCCGCGCTGAGTGGCTCTTGGATGTGCTCCGTCGAACCACAGGCGCGCGCGTCATGCTGATGATGCGCGCGTCGTGGCGTTCTGTGCCCTGCTCAATGTGCGTGCTGCAACGCGCGCAGGTATTCGCGATCCCATGCTGCCGGGATCGATTCGCGTGGTGAGTATGGCCCGGGCCGATAGGCGCGCGATGACACTCCGGCATGGCTCATCTCGCAGATGTGCCAGTCTTCGGCATTGACCATGTGCCACAACTCCACCGCGCCGGCAGGATCGTAGCCGCTGCCCAGCGTGGCCGGGTGGACCATCCATTCGCAGATCACCAGTGATCGCTCTGGCGTGATTGGCCATACTGTGTACCAGTTGGCGTAGTCGGGGTGCAGGCTCAGCATCATGTTCGGCCAGAACGAGTAATAGTATGCGCGGCGCTGGTCCTGCTCCGAGAGTTCGCCGAGCGTCACGCCACAGCGCCGCCCGGTGATCGTGACGCTCTCGTGGCCTTCGGTGATCTCCATGTAGCCGCCCAGGAACGGGCCAGCATGCAGATCGTTGGCGCCGCTGGTATAGGGGAGCAGCTGATTGAGGCCGGGGTGAATGGTCGGGCAATGCAGACACTCGTTGTAGTTCTGCATGATGAGCTTCCAGTTTGCGCGAACCTCGTACTCCTTGCGATCGATGCGCACCAGGTCGGGCAGGCCGAACCGCGTCAGACGGCCGATCAGCGGTGCAAATGCCTGCGCGAATGGCTCGGGGTCTTCGGCGTGTGACACGAAGATGAACCCTTCCCAGCAGGCGAGCGGCAGCTGGAGCAATGGATAATCGGCCTTCCGAAACCCTTCGACGGCCTGCATGTGCGGCGCCCCGACGAGCTGCCCGTCGGTGCTCCATGTCCAGGCGTGGTAGGGGCACTGGATCGTGCCCGAGAAGCGGCCGGAGCTGGCTTCGCAGATCTTTGTGCCACGGTGGCGGCATATGTTGTGGAATGCCCGCAGCTGGCCGTCGCGGCCGCGTACGATCATCAGGGTATCGCCGAAGCGCTCGTGCAACAGGTAGCTGCCCGGCTCCTGAACGCGGTCCTCGCGGCCGACACACAGCCAGCCACGGCGGAAGAGCCGCTCGATCTCGTTGTCCAGGATCTGCGGATCGGTGTAGTACGCGCCGGGGAGCGTCTGGGCACCCTGCTGATAGGTCGATGCCGTGCGTTCGAAGAGCGTCATGCCGCAACCCTCCTGCATGCTGATGTCGATCGGTCGTGCTGCCCGGGTGGTGTCATAGTCGATCCGACGCCTGCGGAGGCAGGCCCGACGGTCGTGATGATGCGCGTATGGTGCATGGCTGTCGGTTGGTCCACCGCGCGCGGCGGGGGAGGGCAGCGCAGCGCGACGGGCCGCCCGCCAGTCTAGCAACGCGCCCCCCGCCTGTCAAGCGCGATATCGGATCGTACGGCAGCGGCTATGGTGTGCTGCTGTGGCTTTCGACGACGACCAGCTGGCCTGCTGCGAGCTCGAGGCGTGCTGCTGGCACGGGGGCGCCTCCCGCGACACGGATCGCGGCATCGCCGGCCATCGGCTCGAGCAGCACGGTGATCGGCCGGTCACTGCGAACCGCGTAGGTGCGCGCGGCAGCATCGAGCGTCAGCGACACGCTGGCTGCGCCATACCGCAGCCGCGCCACACCATCGCCGGCGCTGGCATCGAGGAACGGTGCCGGGCGGATCACGAGCGCCTCCGGCGTCAGCGTGATGCCGTAGTGGCCCTGGTACACCGCGAGGAACCACGCCGATGCCTCCCATGCGCCACCGCCGCCCTCGCGGCCTGCACCGTAGCGGCTCGCCTCGTCGGCGATCAGCCGCGGCAGCGGGCCAGCCTGCGCCATGCGCTCGTAGCCGGCCAGGATGCGTGCTGCATCATCGGCATGGCCAGCAGCGGCATACACCGGCGCGGCGATGCCGGCGATCCACGGCGCGCTGGCATCCATCTTCCACTCGGGCAGCGGCGGGCGCAGTTCGCGACGCAGCGCCAGATCGTAGCCACCCGGCACCAGCTTGAGCGGCGCCTGACCGGCCAGCAACGCGGGCAGTTGTGCGTGAAGCGTCGCGATCAGCTGCGGGTATGGTGGATCCTCTGGCGTGATCAGGCCGCTGCGCAAGGCCTCGAACACGCCAAAACTTTCGAACAGCGACACCACCGTCCCATCGGCACGGCGCCACGCGATCGGCCACGCCTGGTCATCGCGCCAGTACCCCCCAGCTTCGATCGGTCGGTGAAATCCCGCACGCAGCCGTGCCGCCAGATCGCGCCAGCGATCGGCCGCATCGTCGGCGCCCGTCGCCGCCTCGAGGCTGGCGATCTGCAGGAATGCACCGTAGAAGCGTGCGATGGCGTAGGTGTGCAGCGGCCCGTTGGCCACCGAGTTGTAGTAGCCATAGGCAAACACGTCACGATCGGGCAAGCCATCACTGTCGCTGTCGAGTGCCACGATCCACTCGGCGGCGCGCAGTACCGCCGCACGATGCTCGCGATACAACGAACCATCGCCGGTGCGGGCCTGATAGCCGTAGACCGCACTGATCAGATTGGGCATGCTGTCCCAGCTTTGCCCATAGACATACTCGCCGCTGCCGTCGAAGATGCCCTCGGGTGCGACACCATCATCGCGCACGCCCTCGAGCAGCAGCGCGATGCTCTCGCGGAACACACCGGCATCCGCGACGACATAGCCAAATCCCTGCAGTGTGTAATCGAGATCGCGCGCCCATACGCCCTCGACGGCATCGGCTGGATTGGCACGCAGCACGGTTCGGTCGTTGACGGTCGCAATGTTGTCGCGATACCCGGTGCGCAGCAACTGCTCGGCGAACGTGGGGGCATAGCAACTCGCGGCGTCGTCGCCGGGCGAGTCGCGCAACGCCGCACAGCCTGCCGGCGCTGCGACCGTCGGCCAAGGCGTCGCGCTGGCGGCGATGGTCGGTGTGGGCGGCACCGGGGGTGTGGCGCTCGGCTGTGGTGTGGCAGGCGGCTCGGCGGCGGCGCGGGCGCTCGGCTGGGCGATGGCAGTCGGCTTGGGGCGCGTGGCGGCCGGCGTCGCCGGCAGGGCCACGCCATTGGTTGATGCGCGAGCGAGCAGCAGCCCGGCAGCAGCGACGAGCAGCAGGCCGCCGAGCACCAGCGACGCGAGCAGCCACGTCGGGCGCCGTCGGCGCGGCGTCAGCATGGTTGTGGCCGGCACGGGCGTCGGCGCGACGGCAGGCACATGCTCCGGTGGCGGCAGCGGGGCCCGGAGCGCTGCGGTGAATGCTGCCGCCAGCGCACCAGCGCTGGCATACCGTGCCGTGGGGTGGAGCTCGAGGGCTTGCAGCACGACTGCATCGATCGCTGGCGTCAGATCCGGCCGGTGCGCACTCGGCGGATGTGGCGGATACGCGACCCGCTCGACCGAGTAGCGAAACGGGACACCGCGCGTCAGTGCCTCGTAGAGCGTGACACCGAGCGCATAGACGTCGCTGGCGGGCGTCAGCTCGGCGGTGCCGCGTGCTTGCTCTGGCGACATGTACGCCAGTGTGCCGAGCACGTAGCCGGTGCCGGTCAGCGCTGCATGCCCCTCGTCATCTGTCAGGGCTCGCGCCAGGCCAAAATCGGTCAGGTAGACGCGCCCGTCGTGGGTGATGATGATGTTGGCCGGTTTGATGTCGCGATGCAGGACGCCGTGCCGGTGCGCATGATCGAGGGCGACGGCTACCTCGTGGCACCAGTGTGCTACCTGCTCGACGGCGAGCCGCTCGGTGCTGCGAATGTGCTGCTGGAGCGTCTGGCCGGCCAGGTACTGCATCGCGATGAAGTGGTAGCCGTCGGCTTGGCCGACATCGTAGATTGCGACGATGTTGGGGTGATCGAGCGCTGCAGCACTGTGCGCCTCGCGCTCGAAGCGTGCCACCGCGCTCGGATCGGCCAGCAGGCCAGGCGAGAGCACCTTCAGCGCGACGATGCGGTTGAGGCTGCGTTGCCGTGCCCGATACACCGTCGCCATGCCGCCGCGGCCGAGCTCCTCGAGGACCTCGAAGCCGCCGATCGTCGACCCGATCAATCCCGGCTGATTCATCCGGCTCACCGCTCCGCACCACTGCGGCGCGCCGCCGCACCGGCGGCCGCATGCGGCGAATCATACCACATCGGTCGCCCGCCGCCTCAGGGCGGCGGTCCGATCACATCCCAGCGGGTTCGCAGCAGGAAGGTTCCGCCACGGCGCTGCGCCGCCGCGCCAGCCACCCAGCACGCCATGTCGGGCAGTGCGGTGAACGATTGCTGTGCGAGGCCCAGATGCCCCGACATCACCTCGCCGTCCTTGAGCGCGGTACGAAAGATCAGCTCGAGGCCGACTTGTCCGACCAGTGAGTCGAAGCGTTGTGGCGCAAGTTGCGATGCGTGCTGGTGCGCGCCCACCAGCACGACACCGTATTTCCGCCCTTCCTGCAGCACCCGCTCGATCGCCGGGCCGAAGAACAATTGCACTTCGTCGAGATAGACCATGTGCCGACGACGCGCTGCCGGGCCGCCGGCGATCACACCACGCAGGAATGCTGTCAGAAACAGCTGGCCGATGAGCGCCGATCCGATCATCGCGATGCCAAGTGCCTGAAAATCGACCACCAACTGCATGCGTTGGTTGACGATCTCGAGTGGGTCGATGCCTTCGCCGACGGCAGCGAACAGGCGATGTGTCTGATTGTTGGCGACCAGGTCACGCAACCCCCGGCTGGC
>CAIQIY010000020.1 GCA_903871975.1 uncultured Chloroflexota bacterium
AGACCGACCAGGAAGAGGTGGCGCAACTCGTGGCACGTTACGACCTCGGTGCCGTGCCGGTGGTCGATGCCGATCGACGCATGCTGGGCATCGTCACGGTCGATGACGTGATCGACATTCTGGTCGAAGAACACAACGAGGATACGCTGCGCTTTGCGGCGGTTGAGCAAGGCCAGGCCGACGAGAGCTATTTCACCGTGCCGATCGCCACCGTCGTCCGGCGGCGCGTAGTCTGGCTGTTGTTGCTGTTCGTCGGCGGCTCGCTCACGGCCAATGTGCTCGGGCTGTTCGAACAGCAGTTGCACGAAGTCGTGGCGTTGACCTTCTTCATTCCGCTCCTGATCGGCACTGGCGGCAACACGGGTGCCCAGACGGTCTCGACGCTGATCCGTGCGATGGCGATGCGCGAAGTCGGGCCACGCGATGTGTGGCGCGTCATCCGCCGCGAATGCATCACCGGGATCGTGCTCGGCGCCGGCCTGGGTGTCGTGGCGCTCGGCCGGGTGCTGGTCAGCGGGCAATGGTTCGATCTGGCGCTGACGGTGGCGCTGTCGGTGGTGGCGATCTGCTGTTGGGCGAATGTCATCGGTGCGCTGGTGCCGTTGGTGGCACGCCGCCTCGGCATCGATCCGGCACTGGTTTCGGCACCGCTGATCACGACGCTGGTTGATGCGACGGGCCTGGCGATCTATCTGCTGATCGCACGGATGTTGTTGGGAATCTGACACGTGAGGACGGCGATGGTGGCACACGACGACGTGACGATACGCCTGGCGCAGGTGCTGGGCGATGCAGCCGCCGCGACGTTGCGGCGGGTGCTTGAGCGACTCATTCCCGCAGATGATTGGCCGGACGGCTGGCAGGCGGGTTGTGGTGCGTACCTGGCGCAGCAGCTCGACGGCGATCTGGCCGACTGGGTACCGCGCTATCGGGCCGGGCTGGCCGCCCTCGACGCCGAGGCGCAGCTCCGCCATCAGCGCGCGTTTGTTGATCTCGCCCCCGACGCGGCTGATGCGCTGCTGCATGATGTCGAGCACGGTACGGTCCGCGCCGAATGGCCGATCGATGCGGCAGCTTTCTTCGCTGGTGCCGTCGACCATGCTGCCGAAGGGTTCTACAGCGATCCGGCGAATGGTGGCAACCGCGATGGCATCGCGTGGCAGATGCTTGGGTTTGTAGTGACGGGGTGAGCCGATGAGCCATTACGATGTCATCGTCGTCGGCGCGGGCGCCGGCGGCGGTGTCGCGGCCGGCGTGCTGGCCGAGGCTGGTCGTTCGGTGCTGGTGCTCGAGCGTGGCGCACACCAGGGGTATGCCGATGAACGACGCGATCATCTGCGCAACCACCGGCTGGCGCGCTATGGGCACTCGACTGGCCCGGCACTGAATGGGCATCCCCGCGTGTTCGTCGATCCGGCTGGCGTCGCGCAGTCGGTGCGGCCATTTGATCCGGGGTATCACAACAATGCCATGGCCGTTGGTGGCGGCACGCTGGTGTACGGCGCGCAGGCGTGGCGCTTCCTGCCACAGGATTTCCGCATGGCACAGGAATACGGCGTTCCGGCAGGCAGCTCGCTGGCCGACTGGCCGCTGACCTACGACGATCTGGCGCCCGACTATGAGCGTGCCGAGTGGGACATCGGCGTCGCTGGCGACAGTGTCGGCGCGCGCCGGATCTGGCCGCGGGCGCGCGACTACCCGCTGCCTCCGGTACCGCACTGTGGTATTGCGCCGGCGCTGGCACACGCCGCCGACGCGCTGGGCTGGCCGCACCTGATACCGCCGCTGTTGATCAATACCGAGCCACGCCATGGCCGCGCAGCGTGTACCGGCTGCCAGCACTGTGTCGGCTTTGCCTGCCCGGTCGACGCCAAGAACGGCACCCAGAACACGATGATTCCGCGTGGATTGGCCACCGGCCGGCTGACGCTACAGCCTGGGGCGTTCGTCGACCAGATCGACGTCACGCCGGCGGGGCACGTCCGCGGCGTGCGCTACATCGACGCCAGCGGCCAGGTGCGCCATGCCACGGCCGACGTCGTCGTCGTCTCGGCGGGTGCCATCGAAACGGCGCGCCTGCTGCTGCATTCGCGTTCGGCAGCGCATCCCGCCGGGCTCGGCAATCGCCATGATCAAGTCGGGCGACATCTGCAGGGGCACTACTACCCGCGCGCGATCGCCCTGATGCCCGAGCCGGTCTACGACGGCGTCGGCCCGGGCGTCTCGATCGCGACCACGCGCTTCAACCACGGCAACGATGGCGTCATCGGCGGTGGCATGCTGGCCAACGACTTCATCGTCCTGCCGGTCATCTTCTGGCGCGGCCTGGTGCCACCCGAGGTGCCGCGCTGGGGCGCAGCCAACAAGGAGTTCATGCGCCGGAACTATCGCCATGTCGCGCAGGTGATGGGCCCGGTGCAGGACATCCCCAATCCCGAGGCGCGCGTCACGCTCGACCCGGCGGTGCGCGATCGCCATGGCATGCCGGTGGCGCGCCTCGGTGGCACGACCCACCCCGAGACGGTACGGACGGCCGAATTCATGTGGCGCCGCGCCCACGAGTGGCTGCAGGCCGCCGGAGCCGTGCGCACCTGGGGGCCACCGCCCGGCTTGACACTGAGTGCCGGCCAGCATCAGGCCGGTACGTGCCGCATGGGTCACGACCCGCGCAGCTCGGTGACGGATGCCAACGGACGGGTGCATGGCCATGACAATCTGTACATCGCTGATGCCTCGCTGCATGTCACCAACGGCGGTTTCAATCCGGTGCTCACCGTGATGGCACTGGCGTTTCGTGTCGCCCGCGCGATCGCCAGCCGCTGAGCCGACCGGCCGCTGGATGGTATACTGCGCACGGATCCATGCCGCGGCGGCGCGCTGCCGTGGCTTCGTACCACAGCGAGGGAGTCCCGATGACGACCATGACCCGCACCGAACGCGACTCGCTCGGCGAGATGCAGGTGCCACACGATGCACTCTACGGCGCGCAGACCCGCCGAGCCGTGCTCAACTTCCCGGTCAGTGGCATGCGCCCGTACCCGGCGTTCGTCTGGTCGATGGCGCTGATCAAGCGTGCTGCCGCCGAGATCAATCGCGACCTGGGCCTGTTCCGTGATGTTCACGTCGGCGAACAGCTCATCTCCGGTACCGCCATCGCCGATGCGGTGATCGCAGCAGCCGACGAGGTGCTCGCTGGCCAGCATGCCGATCAGTTTGTCGTCGATCCGTTCCAGGCCGGCGCCGGCACCAGCCACAACATGAACATCAACGAAGTCATCGCCAGCCGCGCCAATCAGCTGCTTGGGTTCGCCCTCGATGCGCCGCAACGGCCGGTCAGCGCCAATGACCACGTCAATATGGCGCAGAGCACCAATGACACCATCCCCACCGCCATTCGGCTGGGATGCCTGTGGCGCGTCGGCGAACTCCTCGCCGCGGTCGATGCCCTTGGTGCCGCACTCGCACTCAAATCCGTCGAGTTCGACGGCGTCGTCAAATCCGGCCGCACACACCTTCAGGATGCCGTGCCAGTCCGATTGGGGCAGGAGTTCGGTGCCTATGCGCGTGCGGTCGCCAACGATCGTGAGCGTATCGCGACGGCTGCCGAGCGATTGCGGCGCATCGGCATCGGCGGCACTGCCACGGGGAGTGGCCTGAACGCGCACCCCGATTACCATCCGCACATGGTGCGGCGGCTATCGCACCTGCTCGGCCAGGAGCTGCGCTCGTCGGGCGATCTGTTCGAATCGATGCAGAGCATGGCCGATCCGGCCGATTTCTCGGCGGCGCTGCGCACGCTGTGCATCACCCTGACGCGCATCGCCAACGATCTGCGGCTGCTCTCGTCGGGGCCGGCCACCGGGCTCGACGAGATTCGCCTGCCAGCCGTGCAGCCTGGTTCCAGCATCATGCCTGGCAAGGTCAATCCGGTGCTCGCCGAGATGCTCAACATGGCATGCTTTCATGTCCAGGGGTGCGATCTGACTGTCGCCCTGGCGGCGCAGGCCGGGCAGCTGGAGCTGAATGTCATGATGCCGATCATCGCGCATAATCTGTTCGAGATGATGCATGTGTTGATCGGTGCGATCGGCGCGTTCACCGAGAAGTGCGTCGTCGGCATCACGGCAAACCACGAGCGGGCCTACGGCTGGCTGGCCCGCAATGCCATTCTGGTCACCGCACTCAACGCCGAGATCGGCTACCTGAACGGTGCGTCGGTCGCCAAAGAGGCGATGGCGCGCGGATGCACGATCCGCGAAGTCGTGCTGGAGCGCGGTCTGCTGCCTGCCGATCGGATCGATGCATTGCTCGACGTCCGTGCGATGACCGACGGCGGCATTCTGGGGATCGCGGCGGCTGGGTGAGCCGGCGTGGCGAGCCGGGTGCGGCAGGCTATACTGCCGCCATGCACGCATTCGATGGTCGAGCCAGCCCCGCGCTGCGCAGCACGGGGCTGGCCGGCTCGGAACCGACGGCTGGCGCACTGCGGCAGTGCCTGGCCGGGGCGGGATGATGTGCACAGTCGATGAAGAACCACCGCAGTGTATACACCCCATTAGCCACGCGCCGCCCCGGCCAACAGTGGTGCGCACGCCACGCGGCACGCGGCCGAGCGCGTCACCGCGCGATGGTGCTGGTCGGAC
>CAIQIY010000021.1 GCA_903871975.1 uncultured Chloroflexota bacterium
CCAGATCCGCCGCAAGAAACTGCTGTTGCGCCAGGAACGCTGCGATGCAGGCATAGTTGATCAACAGCGCCGGTACGGTGAGGCGCCAGTCGCGCAGCAGCAGGATCAGCCCACCCGAGATGCCGATCCCGACCAGAACCCAGTTGGTTTCGTTCATCGCGGCACCTCCCGCGCAGCATGCCGGATCATCTGCGACACCTTCAGAAGAAGAGCAACAGGACGACCAGCAACGAGATTACGAGGCTGGCCATGTAATAGCGTTGTTCGAACGGCGACAGCCGGTTGAGCCATTCGCCGATGCGACGAAGCCATTCCCACCAGGATGTCTGGCGCCGCGCCGGGTTGGGACTGGTGCCGGCGCCACCGGCGATGGCGCGCGGCGCGATGATGCCGTGGTCGGCGATCCGGGCATCGAGCTCGGGCAGCGGCCGTGCGGTGCGGCGGGCGATGATGGTGATCGCGATGCTGACAATCGCCGCCGTCGCCGCCGCGATCATGCCGGGCAGGTCGGGCAGGCGCACCAGCGTGCTGAGCGGCACGTCGGCGCCGAGCGGGGCCGTCAGCCACAGGTTCCAGGCGATGCCCGGCACGATCCCCAGCACGACCAGCGGGCTGGCCAGAACGGCGGCCGAAGCCCGTGCGACATCGGTGAACAGCATGCGGTGGCGGCGTTGGCGTGCGATCAGCGGGCGGATGACGGCAGCGACCGGTGCGATGTAACTGACCAGCAGCAACGCGAGCGTGGCCAGCGCAGGCGCGACCAGCCATGGGATCGTGGCGCGGATCTCGTCGAGCCACCAGAGACGCCCCCAGAACCCCAGCGTGCCCGGGATGCCGATGGCGGCGGCGGCGCCGATGAAGAACACGACGCCGGGTACGGCGGCCGCCTGCTCGCTGGTGATCGATTCGAGACGATCGTCGTCGGCGCGGCGATTGAGCGGTACCAGCGCGAGCATGATGACGAAGCTGCTCAGTGCAGCATTGACGATCAGCAATGGCGCGATCACCTCGCGCCCGATCTCGGTGGCACTGGCCGCGATGATGAAGCCGATGTGTGCCAGATGCTGCCGGCCGATCGTCTGGTGCAGCCCACGGGCGCCGAGGGCCCCAAATGCGCTGATCAGCGCGATGGCGATGCCGACCGCCGCAGTGCCGTCGCGCCAGCCGCGCTCGGCGATGACCTGCGAGTCGGCCAGGAAGCTCACCAGCGCCGAGGTGCCGAGCAATGGGGTGCCGAATGCCAGCAGCGTGCCGGCGAGTGCCGCCGGTGCGCTGGCGAGCGCATCGGGGGCACGCCAGAGCGGCAGGACGCCGACCGTGAGGCCTACGGCGATGAACAACAGCGCGGTGCGCAAGACATCGATCGATCGATCGCTGCCGGCGAGGCTGGTCAGCAGGGCGACGGCCAGCATCATCAACGCACCAGTCTGGCCGCCGATCGCGATGCTCATCGGTGCTTCGTGCTCGGCGAAGACGCCGCTCGAGCGGAGCGCGATGAAGCTGCCGCCGGCGACGATCGACCATGCGATCGGCACTGCAGCGCTGTCGCCACCCAGAATGCCCGCTGCGGCGACGGTCGAGACGGCCGTCACGGCGGCAAACAACGTGCCGAAGCCACGCAGCGCCGGCGCGATCGCCAGAGCGAGCAGCAGTGACGTCGTGGCGCCCCCCAGCAGTGGCAGCACGGCGATCAGCCAGGTGGTGTCGCTGAGTACTGCCGTGATCTGTAGCTCGCGGTCGGCGATGGTGACCCACGGGTAGCTGACCAGTGTCTGCGGCAGTGGCCCGACGACGCGCAACGTGATCACCGTCAGCGCCGCGAGCAGCAGGCTCGCCGCCGCTGCGAGCCCGAGCACGCGCGTCGCGAGGCGTGTGCTGGCGACGATGCAGATGATCGCGACAATCAGCGGTATGATGAAGATGAACGCTACACTCACATCAACACTCGGCACAGGCGATGCACGAATACGCGGAGGCGGCGATCAACGCCGCGTTGTCGATGGCGGCACCACTGAAGAAGGTACGCACCAACAGCCGGTCGAACTGTCGCGGGGTGTCGATGCGTACGCTCGTCAGACGGGTGCCGTCGCTCTCGATGACGTACCGGATGCGCCCGCGTGGCCCTTCGATGGTGGCACTGGCGCTGCCCGCCGGTACTTCGGCCGGAAACGTGCCGCGCGAAGGCGCATCGTCGAGTTCGCGGACGCAGCGCTCGGCGAGCTTGATGCTCTCGTATGCCTCGAGCAACAAGACGACCAGCCGGGCGTAGACGTCGCCGCCTTCCTGGATGACCGGGCTGAAGCCGTACTCGCCATACACCCAGTACGGCATGTCGCTCCGCACGTCGCGCGCGACACCGGCAGAGCGCGCCAGCGGCCCGCGTACGCCCAGTTGCTCGGCAGCTGCGCGCAGGATGGTGCCGACATCGATGGTGCGCAGCAACAACAACCGATGGTCAATCAACAGATCGACCTCGGTGTAGATCGCACGCTCCAGGCTGGCGAGGCCGGTGAGCAGCTCCTTGCGTTGGAGCTGGCCGAGATCACGACTCAGCCCACCCGGGACACAGTAATCGGCGGCGATGCGCGCGCCGGTGAGGCGCTCGAAGAGCCCGATGAGCTCGCTGCGTGCCTCGAGCAGCGGCTTGGCTCGGGCTATCATGCCGGCCGCCTCGAGGATCGCCGCACTGCCACGCAGGTGCGCGATGCTGCGCTCGAGTTCGGCGGCAGCGACACGCAACTGCTGCGCGCGCCGCGACAGCGTCAGGCCGCAGAGCTGCTCGACGGCGGTGCTGAAGGCTGCGGCATGGGCGAACGAACATTCACCGCACACCCGGCTGGCGAGAAAGAATGCCGATGCAGGGTCGAGGCGTGCCATGCGCTCGGCACAGTTCCGCTCGTTGATCCCGTTCTGGTACTCCACATCGACGATGTGCTCGTCGCTGACGCGGAATACGAACGACTGTGGGGCGAGCAGCCCTGGGTGGAATGGGCCGAGTGGCAAGGTGTAGCTCACAAGATGCCCCGCTGCAAACGGATCCCGATGCGTGATTATACCACAGCGCGCCGGCATGTACCGGAAGGGCGTGCTTCAGCTGCGCTGCTCGCCGGCCGAGATGCGCAACAGCAGGCCGATGATCACGAAGTTCATCAGGATCGACGAGCCACCGTACGAAATGAATGGCAGCGTGATCCCCGTGAGCGGAATCAGCCGTACGTTCCCGGCAATGATGATGAACGTCTGCATCGCCAGGATGGTCGTCAGGCCGACGGCCATCAGTTGCTCGAAGCCGCGGAAACGGCCGGGGATGTGCAACGCGATATGATAGCCGCGGCCGATCAGCAGCAGATACGCGATCAGGACACCAATTGTGCCAGCAAGCCCGAGCTCTTCGCCAATCGCACTGAAGATGAAATCGGTATGCACCGCCGGGATGATCGCAGGCACGCCCCGGCCGAGCCCACTGCCGAACAGACCGCCCGATGCGAGGGCGTAGATCGACTGCACGATCTGATATCCCGAACTCTGCGCGACGATCCATGGGTCGAGCCAGATCATCACCCGTGTGCGTACCACTGCCACGACGGTGTAGAGCGCAAACGAGCCGATCGCAAAGGCGCTGAGGCCGGCGACGACGTAACTGCCACGGCCGGTAGCAACATACAGCATCGCAAGGAACACCGAAAAGAGCAACAGCGCCGCACCGAGATCACGCTGGAAGATGATCAGGCCCATCGCCAGCCCCCACATGCCGGTCAGTGGCACCAGATACGGCAGGGGCGGCAGGCGCACCGGCCCAAGATGGTAGCTGCGCGTGACAAGCTCACGATGCTCGTCGAGATAGGATGCCAGGAAGATGACCAGGATGATCTTCAACAGCTCGGACGGCTGGAAGTGAAAGAAGCCGAAGTTGAACCAGGCCTTCACGCCGCTGCCGTTGGGATCGACACCCAACGCGAACGTCAGCAGAATGAGCACGATGCCGGCGACCAGCCACACGTAGCGATAGTGCGCCAACCAGTCCATCAGGCTGGTGCGCAGATACCGACGCAGCAACCGGTCCCAGGGAACGAACAGGATGCTGCCCAGGACGATGATGCCGAGCATGACCCACAGCGACTGCCGTGAATCGACATCGGCGTAGTCGCTGCCGAGCGCCGGCGCCAGGCGCGCCATCATGAGTAGCCCGAGGCCGACGAGCAGTGCGGCCAGCGGCAGGATGAACTGGTCGGCGTGGGGCATACGCCAGCTGAGCATCAGGGAGAGCCCGACGAACAGCAGTGATGGAACGATCGACGGCCAGAGCAGATCGGTGATGCCGATGCGGTCGAGTACGACCGCGCGACTGCCGGTGGTGGCAGCGACCAGAATGTAGCCACACGCAAAGAACAACAATGCGGTGACGATCAGCTGGAGTTCGCGGTGCCGCAGTCGCGCCAACGCGCGTCGAATCGTCATCATCGCCATGCACCCGGCTCAGACATTGAACAGGAAATGACAGACGTCGCCGTCGCGCACGATGTAGGTCTTGCCCTCCATGCGGACGGTACCGGTCTTGCGCGCTTCGGGGATGCTCCCGGCACGCATCAGGTCGTCGTAGGCGACGATCTCGGCACGGATGAACCCGCGCTGGATGTCGCTGTGAATCGTGCCGGCCGCTTCGACCGCGGGCGTGTTGCGCCGAATCGGCCAGGCACGTACTTCGTCGGGCCCGGCGGTCAGAAAACTGATCAGACCGAGCAGCTCGTAGGTCTGCGCGATGACGCGGTCACGCGCGGGGGCAGTGATGCCGAGATCATCCATGAACACGCGTCCATCGTCGTCGTCGAGTTGCGCGAGCTCGGCTTCGATCTTGCCACACAACGCAACGATCCGATGCCGGCCAATGATCGGCGCAGGCTCTGCCAACTGCGCCTCGCCGATGTTGACGACGATGAGCATCGGCTTCGCGGTGAGGAATTGATAGCCCCGCAACAGGCGCGCTTCGTCATCACTCATGGTGATGTCGCGGATCGGGACGCCAGCTTCGAGCTGGCTCTGCAGCCTGACGAGCAGATCGCGCTCGCCGGTGCGCAGCTCGCGCTCTTTCAGCGGCATCTTGCTGATTTCGGCGTTGAGCCGAATCAACCGCCGCTCGATGATCGCCAGGTCGGAGAAGGCGAGTTCGAGGTCGATCGCCTCGATGTCGCGCGCCGGATCGACCCGGCCTTCCGGGTGTGGCACGTCGTCGGCTGCAAACCCACGGACGACGTGCAACAGGGCGTCGGCACCGCCGAGATAGTTGAGCAACGCGGGCGGCAGCCCGCTCCCCGGTGTGCCTCCGCCGATGCCGGCGATGTCGATGTACTGGACGTCGGCGTAGGTGATCTTGCGTGGCTGGAAGATGCGCGCGAGTGCCTCGAGACGCACGTCGGGGACCTTCACCGTCGCCAGGTTGGGCTCCAGCTGCCCCGAACTGTAGGTCGTCGTCTCGATGGTGTTGCGCGTCAACGCGTTGAACACCGTGGTCTTGCCACTGTTGGCCAGACCGATGATCGTCATCTTCATGCACAGGCTCCCGTGTCGTCACTCTGTCGTATTATACCCCGGAACGGTATGGTCGGCGGAGGTCGCGCCGGGTGATCGGGGCGATGCGCTGCGGTACGCGCGGCAGGTGTCTGCCATGGTGTGCTGCCGCCTCGTATGCCACTTCCCCGACATCGGGCTCCGGAAGGCGCGGCCCGAGGGCTCGCCGAATGCCGCACGCGGACGGGCAACCTCGCTCGGCGCATGGCCGGCAGCGCCAAGGGCTCATGCCTCGCGCTCGCTGTGCGGACCCGGAATTGGTGGCTGGCGTCGGCTACACGGCGGCCCCATGGTGCTTGCGGTGCGTTCGCGCTGCTGCCGGTGTGGTCGCCCTGATCGGGAGATAGTGCAGATGACCCGCGATTTCACTGCGACGACGTTCGTGGTACAGCAGGGTGCGACGCTGTTGCTGCTGCATCGCAAGCTCGGCACCTGGTTTCCACCTGGTGGGCATATCGAGCCGGGTGAATTGCCCCACGAGGCGGCATTGCGCGAGGTGCGCGAAGAGACTGGCCTCGAGGTGGCGTTGCTCGACGCTGGCTCGCGCCTCGGAACGGTGCTGGTGCTGCCACAGCCGCACTGCATCCTGCTCGAGACGATCACGCCCGGTCATCAGCACATCGACTTGATCTATTTCGCACGCGTGACCGGTGGGGTGCTGCGTGTGGCGGAGCGCGAGGCGCGTGCGGTTCGCTGGTATTCGCCCGATGATCTGGCAGACCAGGCGATCGCCGAGGACGTTCGGGTGCTTGGGCGCCGCGCGATCGCGTCGCTGGCGGAATAATGACGCCACGGCGCACCCAGAGGAACCCACCGACCGTTGCTGCCTTTCGGCCCTGGCGGGGTTGAGCAGGTATCTGCCACGCCGTGACGTACTGTTACTATACTGCGCGTGGCGGTCGTTGTCAAACTCGGGCGATGATCAAGCGTGCATCACCGCCGGCTCCACTCCCGTGCTGCAGGAGAGCGTCGAGGCCATACGGCGCTGGTTCACCGGCAGCGCGACGACTCGACAACCATACAGTCACAACGCATGACCATGGTGTTGCATCCATCTGCATGCCGTGGCGGGCAGCCAACGACGGCGTTGGCTTCGGCGCACGGGTCGCGCGCAACCCGCCGGCCTGCGCATGGGCGGTCGGGCATGCCGCCCGGGGCCACACCGTGTCAGGGTGCGGCGACAGCCACGTCAGACAAGAAACCGCGCCAACGCGCGCTCGGTCGCGTCGATCGCCGGAACAACGGTTGCGCGTGCGCGCCGATACGCGTCGAGCAGGCGCAGCCCGAGCCGGCGCACTCGCGGTTGCCGTGCCCGGCGCAACAATCGCAAGCCGTGGCGCAACACCAGGTGCATGCGGCGCAGGAGGGGATCACGCCGCCCCAGCAACACGATCGCCGGAATGACGAATGGCCACCCCGGCAGGATCGGCAGCAGCCAGCCGAGAATGCCGATGATCAGCAGGATGGTCCCGACGATGCGTCGACCGAGCACGAGCAATGGGCGCCACCAACCTGCTGCGGGCACCGCAGGCCGGGGGGCCACCATCATCGTACCGCCTGCAGGTCGATCGTGCTGTGTCGGCCGCCCGGGAGGGTTGCGTCGGCCATGCCCGCGAGTTGCCCGCATGCCGCGGCGATGTCGACGCCCCGCTCGATCCGTATGGTGCACGGAATGCCCGCGGCGTGCAGCCGCTGCTGGAATCCTGCGACGCGTTGCTGCCCGGATCGGTCGAGCGGCAGCCCGGGGACCGGGTTCCATGGAATGAGATTGACGTGACACAACAGCCCTCGCAATAGGTCGGCGAGCTGGTCGGCCTGTTCCGGGGCATCGTTTCGGCCTGCGAGCAGGACGTACTCGAACGAGACGCGGCGACCGGTCTGTTCGATGTAGCGACGCGTCGCCGCCAGCAGACGATCGATGGGGTAACGCTGGTTGACCGGCATCAGCGCACTCCGCAGCGCATCGTCGGGTGCGTGCAGCGAGATGGCCAGGTTGATCGGCAGGGCCGCTGCGGCGAGCCGTTCGATCCCCGGCACCAACCCGACGGTCGAGACGGTGAGGCTACGCGCACTGATGCCCATGCCACGCGGATCGTGCAGCCGCTCGGCGGCGCGATACCAGCGATCGTAGTTGGCGAACGGTTCGCCCATCCCCATGAACACCACGTTGGTCGGGCGGGTTCGATCGTGCGGCTGGCGCGGCAGCTCGATCGCCCAGCGTGTGTCAATGGCATCGCCGCCCCCCGGTGCCGTATGTGCGGCTGAACGTACCTCGCGCGCCGCCCATACGACCTGTTCGACGATCGCGCCGCTGCTGAGGTTGCGCAATAGCCCGAGACGCCCGGTTGCGCAGAAGGTACACCCCATGGCACAGCCAGCCTGGCTCGAGACGCACACCGTGGCACGATCGGGGTAGAACATCAGCACGGTCTCGACCGCATGACCTTCGGATGTGCGCAGCACCGCCTTGCGCGTGAGGCCATCGGCAGTGCCGACGATACGCTCGACACTCAGGCTGCCGAGCCGCGTCGCCGCCGCGAGCCGTGCCCGCAGCGCACGTGGCAGGTCCGTCATCGCATCGAAGGTCGCCGCCAGATTGACGTAGAGCTGGCGAATGATCTGCCGCGCCCGATAGGCCGGTTCACCCCAGCTCGCCAGCAGCGCGGCGAGTGCGTCCGGGTCGAGATCATAGAGGTCGATGCGTTCGGGAGGGTGAGTCACGCGACACCTGCATGCTTGTTGGTACTTCAGTATACCCGCGATCAGCACCGCAGAAGATGGGAGATCGGTGAGAAGGAACGGTGCCGCGTCCAGGCAACCACGCACGGCGTGTCATGCTGCCCAGCGTTCGAAGATCGCCGCAATCCCTTGACCACCGCCGATGCACATCGTCACCAGCGCATGGCGACCGGCGGTGCGCTGTAGTTCGTGGAGTGCCCGCACCGTGAGGATGCAGCCGGTTGCGCCGATCGGATGACCGAGCGAGATGCCACTCCCGTGCGGGTTGGTACGCTCGGGTGGCAGATCAAGCTCGCGCATCACCGCGATCGCCTGCGCTGCGAACGCTTCATTCAGCTCGATGACGTCAAGATCAGCGACCGAGAGCCCTGCCCGCTCGAGCGCCAGGCGCGTCGCCGGCACTGGCCCGATGCCCATGTATCGCGGTTCGACGCCGGCATGCGCATACGACACCAGGCGCGCCAGCGGCGTGATGCCAGCGCGGATCGCCGCCTCGGCATCCATCAACACGACCGCTGCCGCCGCGTCGTTCAGGCTCGAGGCATTGCCGGCCGTGACACTCCCGTGCTCCTCGAACGCCGGGCGTAGCCGTGCCAGACGCTCGATGGTCGTATCACGCCGAGGCCCTTCGTCGCTGCTGAACAGGGTGCTGCCCTGACGCCCCGGTACCGCGATCGGCACGATCTGCGGCGCGAACAGACCGGCGTCGATGGCAGCACAGGCGCGCCGCTGACTCTCGCATGCGAGCGCGTCCTGGTCGGCACGGCTGACGCCCCAGCGTTCGGCCACGCGCTCGGCGGTGACCCCCATGTGACACGTGTCGAACGGGTCGGTCAGCGCAGCGACCAGCGCGTCGATCATGCGGGTGTCGTGCATGCGTGCACCCCAGCGCATGGCTGGCGCCCAATATGGTGCCCGACTCATGTGCTCGGCACCGCCGGCGACCGCAGCCGTGCAATCGCCCTGCACGATCGCCTGGGCCGCCGAGATGATCGCCTGCAAGCCACTGCCACAGAGC
>CAIQIY010000022.1 GCA_903871975.1 uncultured Chloroflexota bacterium
ATGCCGCCGCCGTGGGTGCGGCGGGCGCGCTGCTGCGCTATCTGCGCGAACTGCAGCCCGGCGGATTGCCGCACCTCGCGCGCCCCATGGTGGAGCGTCCGGGTGGCGTGATGCCGCTGGACGAAATGACGCGGCGCAACCTCGAGTTGGTGGAATCGCTGCGCGGCGGCGAACTCGCGGGCACACTGCTCAGCGTGCTCGACCGCACCACCACCCCCATGGGGCAGCGCCTGCTGCGGCAATGGTTGCTGGCACCGCTGCTCGACCGCGATGTGATCGAGCGCCGGCTCGATGCCGTGACCGTGCTCGTGCGCGAGGCGGTGGGGCGCACCGCGCTGCGCGAAGCGCTCGACGGTGTGCGCGATGTGGAGCGTCTCGCCAGCAAGGCCGCGGCGGGCCGTGCCACGCCGCGCGAGCTGCGCGCCCTCGGGGATTCGCTGGCGCGACTGCCGCAGGTGGCGAAGGCGGTGCGCGACGTGTTGTCGCATGCCAGTCAGGGCGGGGCACAGGGCGGCGAACTCGCGGCCATGCTGCACGACTGGGATGACGGCGCCGACTGCGCGGCGAAGCTCACGCACATGCTGGTCACGCGTCCGCCGTTGATGATCGGCGACGAGGATACCATCGCGCCGGGCGTGGACGCCGATCTCGACGAACTGCGTGCGCTCCGTGACGGTGGCAAGGATGCGATTGCCACCATCCAGCAGCAGGAGCGCGCGCGGACGGGCATCAGCAGTCTCAAGGTGGGCTACAACAAGGTGTTCGGGTATTTCCTCGAGATCTCGAACGCCAACCGGCACCTGGTGCCCGACGACTATCAGCGCCGGCAGACGCTCACGGGCGCCGAGCGCTACGTAACGCCGGCGCTCAAGGAATACGAAGAGAAGGTGCTCAGCGCCGCCGAACGCATCGAAACACGCGAGCGCGAACTGTTCGAGGCGCTGCGTCGGGAAGCGGGGGCGGCCATCGCGCGCTGGCAGCAGGTGGCGCGCCGCGTGGCGACGATCGATGTGCTGGCGAGTTTCGCCGATACGGCGGAGCGCGAGCAGTACGTGCGTCCCGAACTGCACGACGGCTTCGACATGGAGATCGTGGCGGGTCGTCACCCGGTGGTGGAGCGCATGATGGCGCGCGAGAAGTTCATTCCGAACGACCTCGTGCTCACCGACGACGCGCAGCTCATCGTGCTTACCGGCCCCAACATGGCAGGCAAGAGCACCATCCTGCGGCAGGTGGGGCTGATCCAGCTGCTCGCGCAGGTGGGGGCGTACGTGCCGGCGCGCAAGGCGCGACTCCCCATCGTGGACCGGTTGTTCACGCGTGTGGGGGCGAGCGACAATCTCGTGCGCGGCCAGTCCACCTTCATGGTGGAGATGAGTGAAACGAGCGCCATTCTGCACACGGCTACCCGCCGGTCGCTCGTCCTGCTCGATGAAATCGGGCGTGGCACGAGCACGTACGACGGGGTGAGCATCGCATGGAGCGTGAGCGAGCATCTGCACGACGGCATCGGCTGCAAGACGGTGTTCGCCACGCACTATCACGAGCTTACGCAGCTCGCGAGCGAACTCACCGGCGTGCGCAACTTCACGGTGGCGGTGCGCGAGGTGGGTGATCAGGTGCTGTTCCTGCACCGGCTCATTCCCGGCGGGGCCGATCGCAGCTACGGCATTGAAGTGGGCCGGCTCGCGGGGTTGCCCGCCCCCGTCATTG
>CAIQIY010000023.1 GCA_903871975.1 uncultured Chloroflexota bacterium
ATGCGATGATCGGTCGGAGACTGCTGCGCTTCCCATTCTACCGACCAATCCGGCGGAATGGGCCCGCCGGCGCGCGGCATTCCGCACGCCGTCGCAGTTTTTGCGCGCACACACGCCGGCCCCGGCGAGGCCGGCACGGCACCTGTGGTAGACTGGTGGCATCGCAGCGGAGGCGATGCCATCATGATTCGTCGGACATGCATCCTTGTCGCGCTCTGCCTCGGCCTCACCAGCGCACCGGCAGCCGCGCATGTCGGTGAGCAGGGGCCGATCAGCACCGTCACACAACACGTCGGTTCCCATGAGCTGACGATCCGGTTTGAGCTGCCGCCGTTTGCGCCTGGCACCGTGCGGCTGACGTTCGACAGCGATGCCACCGCACCCTGGGCATTCGGCGCCAGTGTGGTGCCCTATCGCCTGAGCGCGCCACCGACGCCGACGGCGCAGATCGTGCTCGACCCCGCAGCCCCCGTCACGCTCGAGTTGCCAGTCGACCAGCCAGGGCGCTGGGAGCTGCTCGTCGCCACCGACGCCGACGAAACAGTGCGCATTCCGTTCGTCGTCGCGGCACTGCAGTTCGCGCCGGGTGATCTGCAGTTGGCCGGGGCGCTCGGCGGGCTGGTGCTGACGCTGCTGCTGGGCATGCTGACGGCGGCACTCGGGCGGTCGTCGGGCGAATGGCTCGCCCGGCTGCAGATCGCCGCGCTGACGGCAGTCGTGATCGTCGGGGCGCAACAGTGGGTGCAGCGCAGCGCCACAGCGCCACCGGCGAGCGGCCGGCCGCATGCCGTGATGCTGCTCGCGAGCGAGCCGACCATGCCGCAAGCGGGCCAGCCACTGCTGTTGCACCTCGACATCATCGATGGTGCTACCGGCCTGGTGGCCGACGACATCGAAATCCATCACGAGGCCTACATGCATCTGGTGATCCTCGACGACGCCGACCAACAATTCAGCCACATCCATCCGGCGCGCGTGGCACCTGGGCGATACCAGGTGCAGTGGGTGCCACCGCTCCCCGGCACGTACACGCTCTACGCCGAAATCGTGCGCCACGGTGGCGGCGCGAGCATCCTCAGCCAGCGACTGACGGTCGCCGGTACGCCACCAGTTCGTACACCGCCGCCACCGCTGCCCCACTCCACCACGGTGGCAGCCGGTGTGCAGCTCGAGCTCGCCGCCGATGCGCTACGCCATGGTCGGCCGACCGTCATCACCGTGCGGGCCCGTGACGCAGCCGGCGTGCCGGCAGCCATTCGCACCTGGCTCGGCATGGCCGGGCACCTGATCGTGCGCAGCGCCGATCGCCAGATCTATGCACACGTACACGCCATGCCGACGACCGACGAGCCAGGCCTCGTCCGCTTTGTCTATCAGTTCCCCAGGCCGGGCGAATACCAGCTGCACGCGCAACTCGCGCTCGACGGCGGCGTCGCCACCATCGCGGGGACCGTCATCGTCCCGGAGGGTGCCGATGCAGCGCTTCCGTAGGGTGTTCATCAGCACGCTGATGCTGGTGCCGCTGCTGGCAGCATGCGCTGCACCGGGGTTCAGTGCGACGGCCAGCACCGACAACCTGCGCGTGACGCTCGACATCACCCGCCTGGCGGTCGGCATGGTCGACGCCCGCGTCACCATCAGCGACCATCAAGGGCGCCCGGTGGCGGCGGATGCCATCACGCTGCTGCCGGTGATGCCCACGATGGGGCATCTCAACCCGGAGATCGCCATGGGCGCGGGCGCGGATGTCGTCCGTACCGTGGCGTTGTTTTCGATGACCGGCGAGTGGACTGTCTGGGTGCGCGTCACCGTCGCCGGCGAGGAAGCCATGGTGTCATTCGATCTGCGCGTGCCCTGACGCGCTGCGCGGCACATCATGCCCGGAATCGACCGCGATGCGACGCCGGAGGCAGTGGATTCGTTCGTGACATGATCGCATGCGACTCATCCGGCACCACGGCGTGCCTACGGCCATTCAGCGCCCGCGACCGACCACCACCCCTGCCCTGTTCGGCCACCGCCGGGGCCTGGATGGTATACTGGCAGGCGGCGGGGAGGCAGCGATGATGCAGGCTGATGGTGGAGCCGACGTGGTATTGGCGCGCGCGGGGCGCAGTGCGCCGACGCTGGGCTACCGTGTGCCGGCGGCGCTGGACGCCGCGGTGCCGGTGGGCACGGTGGTGCTGGTGCCGGTGCGCGATGCGATCGAGCGCGGGGTCGTCGTCGGGCGGCGCGAGCGGCCGGGCGTGCACGATGTGCGACCGATCAGCGGCGTGGCACAGCCAGCAGTGCAGCTGACCGAGGGGCAAGTCGCATTGGCGCGCGAGGTGAGCGCCGCGTTGCACGTCGGCATGTTCGACGTGCTGGCGGCGATGGTGCCGGCGGGCGGATTGCCACGCATCGAGCCATTGCTGGTGCTCACCGCAGCCGGCCAGGCAGCCGACCTGATGCAGCTGCCGCACGATGAGCGCGAGATGCTCTTTGCGTTGCGGCGCAGCGCACCGTGCCGCCGCGGGCGTCTGCGCAGCGCGCTGCGCGGCTCGGCGGCCCGGCACGCCGCGTGCCTGACGGCGCTGATCGCGCGCGGCTATGTGCTCGAACGATCAGCGCAGGCACCCGAGGCACCACGCCCGCGCCAAGCCGAAGACATCGTGCTGGTGGGTGACGAACAGGCATTTGCGGCGGCCGCTGGCGCCGCGACGCGGGCACCGCGGCGGGCGGCGGCGATCGCGTGGTTGCAGCAGCAGCGCGCCACCGGTGTCACGCGGTTGCCGCTGACGGCGCTGCGGACAGCCACCGGCATCAGCGCAGTCCACCTCGGCGCACTCGAACACGCCGGGCTGATCGCGCGCCAGCCAGCCACCACCGACGCTCCCAGCCGCGATGTCCCACCGGTGCTGAGTGCCGCACAGGCGCAGGCGTGGCGCAGCCTCGAGGCAGCCCTGGCCGGCCGCGAGCAACCGCGCCCGCTGGTGCTGCATGGCGTCACCGGCAGCGGCAAGACCGAGCTGTATCTCAGGGCAGCCGCGCTCGTGTTGCGCCGCGGCGGGCAGGTGCTGGTGCTGGTCCCCGAGATCGCGCTGGCCACGCAGATGGTACACCGCATCGAAGCGCGGCTCCCCGGCCGCGTCGTCGTGCTGCATTCGGGCCAGGCCGAGGCACGGCGCAGCGCAGCGTGGTGGCGGCTGCGCGACGGCGAAGCGCTGGTCGCCGTCGGCGCCCGCTCGGCAGTCTTCGCCGCCTATCCACGGCTGGGGTTGGTGATCGTCGACGAAGCCCATGAGCCGGCATTCAAGCACGACCGCACACCACGCTATCATGCCGTCGACATCGCCATCCGCCTGGCGCGTGCCGCAGCCGTGCCATGCCTGTTGGGCAGCGCCACGCCGACCCTCGAGCAGCTCGAGGCGGTCCGGCGTGGCGCGTATGGCCTGCTGGCGCTGCCGGAACGTGTCGTCGCGGCGCAGCGGGCCGGGCTGCCCGCCACCGGGCGTGCGCCCGCGCCACGCATCAGCCTGGTCGACATGCGCGAGGAGTTGCATGGCGGCAACCGCACGATGCTCAGTGCCACGCTGCATCACGCCATCGCGGCCACACTCGCCGATGGCGCGCAGGCGTTGCTGTATCTCAACCGCCGCGGCCAGGGCGCGGCGCTGGTCTGTCGCGACTGTGGTCACGCCCCGCAGTGCCCGCGCTGCCGCATCGCACTGGTAGCGCATCGTGCCACGAGCGGCCCGGGTTGGCTACGCTGCCACGGCTGCGGCCGGCGCGACAGCACGCCCCTGCTCTGCCCGGCCTGCCTCAGCGACCGGATCAAGCCATTCGGCGCCGGCACCCAGCG
>CAIQIY010000024.1 GCA_903871975.1 uncultured Chloroflexota bacterium
CAGCGCCAGCGCGGCGCGCTCGCCCAGCACCGCCGGCGCATCACCTGGCAGCTCGGGCAGCCCTGCCGGCACGTCGGGGGCTGCAGCGGGCAGTCGGTGGTGTTGCCAATGCGCCATGGCGCAGACCGCCTCGCGGATTCCCTGCAGCAGCGCGACGTCGGTGTCGCGCAGCGCCGCGACGATCGCGGGATCCCAGGCGCCCGACGAAACCGAGAACACCACATGGGGTTGCGGGTGGTTGGCGCGGCTGGCGAGCACATCGTCACACATCTGCTGATACAGCCCGCGGCTGGCGGCATCGCCGCCGATCGGCGTATTCAACGCCAGTGCCACCATGCCGACGGCCGGATCAGCGCACAGCGTCGCCAGCGCGCGCGGCAGCAACGTCGGCTCGCCGCCGATCGCCCCGGTCAGGTCGAGCGGATTGTTTGGCGTGGCGAACGTCGGCAGGAACGCGCGCAACTGCGCGATCGTCGCATCGGCGAGCGTGGCCAGCTCCAGCCCGGCGGTGTGCGCCAGATCGGCCGCCAGGCCACACGTGCCGCCCGAGATGGTGACGAGCGCAGCGGCGACCGGCCGCGGCCGCGGGGCGATGCACAACAGCTCGGCGGTTTCGATCAGCTCGTCGATGTCATCGACACGCACGATCCCGGCCTGGCGGAACAGCGCATCGTAGACGGCATCGGGGCCGGTGAGCGCACCAGTATGCGCCAGCGCCGCGTGCTGTGCCAATGCCGAACGACCGGTCTTGAGCACGATCAGCCGCTTGCCGGCAGCGCCGACGCGCCGTGCCGCCGCGAGGAACCGCGCCGGTTCGGCGAGGCCCTCGACGAAACACGCGATCACCTGCGTGCTGTCGTCGTCGGCGAGCGCCTCGAGGTAGTCGGCCAGGCTCAATACCGCCTCGTTGCCAGTCGTGATGACATACCCATAGCCGTGACCACGCTCGATCACCGGGTCCATCGCGGCATGGGTCAGCGCCCCGCTCTGGAAGAGCAGCGCAATCGGCCCGGGGCGCAGCCCATCGCTCAGCGCGCCACCATACGCGGCGAACCGCCCGTGGATGTTGGCGATCCCATAGCAGTTGGGGCCGCACACTGCGATGCCGTGCGCCAGCGCGATGCGCCGCACCTCGGCCTGGATCGCCGCACCCGCGGCACCGACCTCGGCGAAGCCGCTGGCGACGAACAACACGGCGCGGACGCCGGCGGCGACGCATTCGTGCATCACCGGCACCGCATGGTGGGCGCCGAGTGCGACGGCGACGAACTCGACCGGGGCGTCGATGTCGGCCAGGCTGGCATAGGCCGGCACGCCGCGAATGCTGGTGTAGCGCGGATTCACCGGATAGATCGCGCCATCATAGCCGTAGCGCACCAGCTGCTGTTGGATCCAGCCGCCACGACCATCGCCGGGCGTGGCACCGATGATCGCAACCGACTGCGGGCGCAGCAACGCGCGGACGGCAGCGGGGGGTATGGCGTCGGTCATCGGCTGGTCAGCTCCTCGCGCGGCATGACAGTACCCCATCAGCCATGCCACACCCGCGGGCGGAATGCATAGCCATAGACGATCAACCCATCAGGCCCGAGGGCCCGCAAGGCACGCGTGACCATCTCGAGCGGCATGCCGATGTGCAGCTCATCAGCACGACAGTCGGTGATCCGGGCGGTGATCAGTGGCCCCTCGGCCAGGCGCACGAGCCCCAGCAACGCCGGCGGCGCATCGTCATCGCCGGCAGGCTGGCGCACCACGCTGAAGCTGTACAGCTCGGCCGCCCCCGAGAGCGGCAGATCGTCCCAGGTGTCGGCCGCATGCTGTGGCTCGCGGGGGAACACGACATCGCCGGTGGCCCGGTGGCGGGCACCGAGCAGCCGATAGCGTGCCGCACGCAGGCGCCAGTGTCGTGGCAATTCCATCGGTTACTCCTCACTGCCGTCGTCGCGCACCAGCACCGTGGCGGCTGCGGTGGCGCCGACGCCGCCGAGACATTGGGCGAGCGTGGCGTGTGGCGCGCCGGGTGAGCGCATCAGTGCAGCCAGCTCGGCCACCTGGTACACGCCCGCAGCGCCGAGCAGATCGCCACGGGCCTTGTAGCCGCCGGCATTGGCCAGCGGCAGCGCGCCGCCGACGCCGAACCGACCGCTGGCCGCGTGGCGTACCGCGCTCCCGCGCGCGACGAAGCCACTCGCCTCGAGGGCGAGTGCCGCGGCGATGCCATGGGGATCGGTGAACTCGGCGGCGCCGATCTCGCCGATGGTGAGCCCGGCGCGGTGCAGTGCCAGCGCCGTGGCGCGTTCGGCCGCCGTCAGCCACAGTGGGTCGCGCCGCGCATGCAGCGCCAGCCGGTCGGTGGCCACCGCCGAGCCCGCCAGCCGAATGCGCGCACCGGGGTAGCGCGCGGCCGCCGCAGCGCTCGCCAGCACCACGGCCGCGGCACCATCGGCGGCGGTGGCACAGTCGAGCAACACCAGCGGATCGGCGACCGGCGCCGCGCCGGCGACCTTGGCTGGCGTGATGGCGAACCGGTACAACGCTGCCGGGTTGGCCACCGCCCGCGCGTGGGCATTCACCGGAAAGGGCGCGAAGTCGGCGGCGCCGACCCCGTATTCGTGCATGTACCGCCGCATCAGCAGCGCCCACTGCGCGGTGAGCGTCGCGCCGTGGATGCCCTCCCAGTCGGCATCGGTGCTCAGGGCTGCCGCCGCTTCGCGGCGCGCATCGAGGACCTCGCTGACCTTCTCGGCGCCGAGTACCACCACCAGCTCGGCGGCACCGGCGGCGATCAGCAGCGCGCCCTGGCGCAGCGCGACGCCGCCCGCGGCGCCGCCCGCCTCGCTGGCCCAGGCCTCGACGCCGGCCAGGCCACAGGCGTCGGCGAGCGCGGCCCCCAGCTGGGCCTGCAGCTGCAATGCCGGCGCCAGCGCATTGGCCACCACCAGCGCGTCGACCGCCGTGGGCGGCAGATCGCCCAGCGCTGCCGCGCAGGCTTCGTGCGC
>CAIQIY010000025.1 GCA_903871975.1 uncultured Chloroflexota bacterium
CGAACCACCTGGTGTATCCGTCGTGGGTGGTGGCCGACGAGCCGGAGCGCTGGGCGCCGCTGCATGGCCGTGGCTACACGCTGCGCGGTACCGAGTCGGAGGGCGAGGAGCTCGATGTCGATCCGTGGGAGCGCAACCCGCCGCGCATCAACGACGGCGAGGAGGCCAGCGTGCCGGCGATCGCCGAGCTGCATCGCCTGTACGATGCCAGCAAGGTCGAGCCGGACGTGATGAAGCGCCATGCGCTGGTGTGGCAGATGATCAAGGTCCACATCGACAGTGGTCCGTTCTTCTGTGGCACTATCGCCAACGATCCGAACATCATCCTGGTCAAGAAGGGCCTGATGAACGTGCCGACCAAGGACGACCTGCTCGTCGAAGGTCTCGGTGGCTTCGTCGGTCCGTGGATCATCCCGTCGCCGGCGGTGTATGACCCCGAGACCTGGTACTGGGACGATCCGGCGGCGCATAGCTAGTCGCAGGGCCTGCCGACTGCCGGGGGCGCCCGGGTATCGATGGACCGCCGCATGCCGGAGATCGACCGGCCATGCGGCGGTGTGCGTCGGGTGTGGCGATCGCGCCGGGGGCGCCACGGCTGTGCCCCCCAGCACACCCACCTGGCCCCCCTGCGCGTCGGCGCACATGACGATCACGAGCGACACGCATCCACACCGGTACTCCCTGAACCGGAGACATGCCATGACGCCAATCACCATTCGCGATGTGCGAACCATCCTGACCGCGCCGGCCGGTATCCGCCTGATCGTCGTGAAGATCGAGACCTCGGAGCCGGGGCTGACCGGCGTGGGGTGTGCGACGTTCACCCAGCGTCACCATGCGGTCGCTGCCGCCATCGAACGACACCTGCGGCCGTTGCTGCTCGGCAGAGATGTCAGCCGGATCGAGGACCTCTGGCAGATGATGATGGTCAATGCCTACTGGCGCAACGGACCGGTGCTCAACAACGCCGTCTCGGGCGTCGACATGGCGTTGTGGGACATCGCCGGCAAACGTGCCGGAATGCCCCTGTATGCCCTGTTCGGCGGGCGCTGCCGTGAGGCCGCGGCACTGTATCGCCATGCCGACGGTGCCAGTCCTGCCGAGGTGGGCGACCAGGTTCTGCAGCTCGTCGAACAGGGGTTTCATTACGTCCGCTGCCAGATGGGGGGTTACGGCGGGCGTGGCCACCGGTTGCACACCCCGGCCGGTGCGCAACCCGGCGCCTACTACGATCCCTATCGGTATGCACGCAGTGTACCGCCGATGCTGGAGCACGTGCGCTCACTCGTCGGATTCGACGTCGAGCTCCTGCACGATATCCACGAACGGCTGCCACCGCCGCTCGCCATCCAGCTCGCCCGCGCCGTCGAGCCATACCAACTGTTCTTCCTCGAAGATCCGCTCGCCCCCGAGCAGATCAGCTGGTTTCAGGCGCTGCGACAACAGACCAGCACGCCGATCGCGATGGGGGAGCTGTGGGTCAATCCCACCGAATGGCTGCCACTCGTCACAGCGGGGCTCATCGACTTCACCCGGGCGCACATCAGTGCGATCGGCGGCATCACCCCAGCGCGTAAGATGGCAGCAGTCTGCGAGCTGTGCAGCGTCCGCACCGCCTGGCATGGCCCGGGTGATGTCTCGCCAGTCGGCCATGCCGCCAACCTGCACCTCGACCTGAGCGCACCCAACTTTGGCGTCCAGGAGTGCTATCCGTTTCCCGATGAACTGCGCGAGGTCTTTCCCGGCTGCCCCGAGATTCGCGATGGGTTCATGATTCCCAACGATCAGCCCGGGCTGGGCATCGATGTCGACGAGCGCCTGGCGGCGCGCTTCCCCTGTGTCGACACGATCGACGAGTGGACGCAGGCGCGCTGGCCCGACGGCAGCCAGGCGCGCCCATGAGTGGTATGCGGTGCGGCAGGCGGGCCCTGCCGCCGACTCATGCCTCGATGGTGGTGGGCACCGCGAGCGAGCGCCCGATCGCCTGCGCGACCGCCGAGAGTCGTGGCATCAGCGCCGCAAAGTTGGCTGGATTCAACGACTGTGCGCCATCCGAGGTCGCCCGATCCGGATCGGGATGGACTTCGATGATCACGCCATCGGCGCCCGCCGCCAGCGACGCCAGCGCCAATGGCGGCACCAGGTACCATTTGCCGGTGCCGTGCGATGGGTCGGCGAGGACCGGCAGATGGGTACGGCGCTTCGCCAACGCGATGATGTTGAGATCCATCGTATTGCGCGTGGCAGTTTCGAAGGTGCGAATGCCACGCTCGCACAGGATGACCTGTTCGTTGCCCTGGGCGACGATATACTCGGCCGAGAGCAGCCACTCTTCGAACGTCGCCGACAGCCCACGCTTGAGCAGCACCGGCACACCGCTGCGGCCAACCTCCTCGAGCAGCTGGTAGTTCTGCATGTTGCGCGCACCAATCTGCAGCACATCGGCGTAGCGCGCCACCAACGCAACATCGGTCGGCGTCATCACCTCGGTCACGATCGGCAGCCCGGTCATTTCGCGCGCCAGCGCCAGCAGCTTCAGCCCTTCCTCACCGAGGCCACGAAAGGTATATGGCGACGAGCGCGGCTTGAATGCACCACCGCGCAACATCGTCCCGCCAGCATCACGCACGGCCTGGGCAGTGCGTACGATCTGTTCCTCGCTCTCGACCGCGCACGGGCCGGCGATCACAACGCACGGGCTCTGGCCGACCGGAATACCGCGCACATGAACCACCGTGTCATGTGGGTGAAATTCTCGCGCGGTCAGTTTGTACGGCCGCGTGATGCGTACGGCCTCCTGAACACCGGGAAACAACTCGATCTCTTCGCGCAGCGTCGGCGGGATGGCTGCCCCGACGACACCGATGATATTGCGCTCTTCGCCGTAGGTAATCTTGCCGGTGAGGCCGTGTTCGCCGAGTCGCGCGAGGATGGCGTCGATCTGTTCCCTGGTGGCACCACTGCGCATGACGACAATCATCATCAGGCTCCTTCATCACATCGCAGATGGGCAATGCGCCCGCGATGTTCACTCATGCTTCGTCGCCGGCTGATCATTGGCTGCTGGCGCTGCCGGCAGCGCCAGATCGGGGCGCAGAACCTTGGCACCCCGCAGATAGACATGACGCACCTCGGCGGCGCGCAACGGCGTGTTCCAGTGAATGAGGACACGAATGCAGCGCGGCAGACTACCCGGGACCGACATCTCATGCGTGCACATCAACGCTGTCTCGGTCCAGCCACGCTCACGGGCCGCCACTGCCGGAAAGACCGCGTCAATATCGGGTGTGGTACTGAAGAGCACGCTGGCGATATCCGCAACGTGCATGGCGTTGACGCTCACGATCTGCTCGAGCAGTTCGTGGGTCGCAGCAAGCACCGCCTCACGCGTATTGCTCTCGACCGTGGTTGCGCCACGGACACCCCGGATCGCCGGAAGGTGCGGTGCAGCAGCACCCGCCATTGTGTCGTCGGATCGCGGCCGCGATGCCGAGCGGTGTTCGTCGGCCAGAATGGCGAGCACACCCGCACCGAGGGCGGCATCAAGCATGCCGAGCAGATCGACAGCGCCCGACAGGCGCTGTGGCACCAGCCGCGTCGCCGTCAGCACGCCCGTGTAGCCAGCGAACAGCAGGCGTGTCATGGTTCGGTACCGATTGGCCGATGCCGTATCACCGAGGCGATGGGCGGCGAGCAGGATCAACGAGCCGATTCCGCTGCCGATCAGCCAGGGAGATGCCCGCGTCGCGCCCATGGCGAACCGCAAACCTGCGGACACGCCGGTCAGCGCGATCAAGGCCCCGGCGTGCCGGGCTGGATCGTTCGCGATGGCGTTGGCGGACAAGAACCGTCGGACTGCGCCGCCGCGATGGGGCCGGGGCGGCGTGTCCGAGTGCTCGAGCAGCTGGGTGATGTGAGACATCACCGTCATCGCATTCCTCTCATTCTGTCCAACACACGATCATGCCTGAAAACAACGCGAGGCGTGGAGCCCGCCGCTCCACGCCTCTGATGTCAAACCAACGGATCAACGTCAACGTGCAGCGGTCGGTTGCCTAACGCCCGGCCCGATACGTAAACTGCACAAACAACGGTGACAGCGATCCGCCGCGCATGGCCCAACTCCCCGTTCCGTTTGATGATGGCGGTAGTCTAGCATACACCAGGCGTGCCGTCAATCGACGATGATGTTGCTGGGGACGGCGCCAACCGCGCGCGACACAACGCCGGCCCGAGCTCCATCAGCGATGCAACCGCGCCGCACTCGCGCATCCGGCCTGCTCGCGCGCTGCGGAGGCAAGGTGATGCATACACTGCCGGCAGCGTATGCACACCGGCGATTCAACGAAATACGGCATGACCAGCAGCCAAACGACTCACGGCTGATGACCCTCGATATGCCGAACCGCCGGATCGGCCCAGCAATATAGCGCCAATACCGCCGCCGTACCGGCACCCGCCAGATACCACGCCTGAGTCCCGATGCGATCCGCGAGCGGGCCGGCCAGCAACAACGCCAGCGGCGCCATCCCCATCGAGACGCTCCCCAGCACCGTGAGCACACGGCCCTGCAACGCCGGTGCCACCACCGACTGGATGATCGCCATGAATGGCGCATTCGTCAGCGATGCCGCCATGCCCATCAACAGCATGCCGCCGAGCGCCAGCACCAGCCCGTCGGCCGGTGCAATGCCGACCAGCAGTGCGCCCAGCGCCAATCCAGCCAGGCCGAGCAGTGCTGTGACGATCTTGCGTCGGAAACCGCCCCACACGCTCAGCACCAGGCCCCCCAGCACAATACCACCACCCTCGGCAGCCTGCAGCGCCGCCAACTCGCCGCTGCCACCGGCAAAGTGACGGGTCGCCAGGATCGGCAGCAGCGCAAACGCCGGAGTCAGCACCATATTGAGCAACGTCGCACACACCATCACGGCACGCAGACCACGCCAGTGCCAGATGTATCCGAGACCGGCACGCATCTCGCCGAGCACTGAGGGCCGCGCCTCTGGCGCACGAACCATCGGACGCGGAATGCGCACCGTCAGCAGCGTCGCCACCGCCAGCAATGCCGTCGCAACATCGATCAGCATCATCGCGCCGAGCGGCAACACTGTGATCAACAGAGCGGCCAATGCCGGCGCCACGATCGCACTTGCTCCCTGGAGCAGCGCATTCAGCCCACCGATGCGCGTCAGCTGATCATCCGGCACCAACAGCGCCGTCGACGCCTGAAACGCCGGGAAATGGAACGCCCCCGCCAGCGAGCGCAACACCATCGCCGCATAGATCTGCCAGACCGCAATCCCATCGACTGCAAAACTCAACGCCAGCGCCAGCGCCACCAACGCACCGCCGGCATCGGCGACCACCATGATCGTCCGCCGATCCCAGCGGTCGACCAGGGCTCCTGCGAGCGGGCCGAGCACGATCCCCGGCACCATCGTCAGCAACGTACCGATCGCCAGCACCGTCGCCGAATCTGTCTCACGGGTGATCCACCAGACCAGGGCAAACGATGCCAGGCTGCTGCCAAACAACGAGGCCGCCTGGCCAAACCAAATGGTGAAAAATTGCCGCCGCCATGTCGCCGTCACATCAACTCCCGCAACCGAGTACTCGCGTACTCACCCGAATCTCATGAATCTCACGGCATGTCCGACCAGTTCGGGCTACCCGAACGTGGTACGATGAAGTATGACACATCGTTGCGCGTCGGACGGCCAAGTGTAGCCACATCCGGCGCGACAGAACACGAAGGAGTACTCGATGTCGACTGGCAGATCCGCCGGCGGCGCACCGATGCGCGGCCTCGCGGGCGGTTCACTCGCATTTCTCGTGATCATCATCATCATCATCGCACTCGGTGCTTCGACCACGCGGTTCGCCCAGGTCGATGAAGGCCAGCGCGGCGTCATCATCACCCAGGGTGCTGTCGAGGGTGTTCAGGAACCGGGGATCTTCTTCCGCGCCTTCGCGCCATTCACTCGCGTCGAGATCATCGAGGTACGGCGCAAGACGCGCGAGGTGTCGCAGAACGTCGCCAGCAGCGACAAGCAGCTCTACGACATCAAGATCCAGGTCGACTTCAGCCGGCTGACGACACCGGCAGCACTCAAGGGCTCGTACGGCTCGATTGGCGTCCGTGACGAGAACCTGATCGCATTTCTCGATGGGTTCGTCAATGACGCACTCAAGAGTGCCAGCACGCAGTACACGCTGGACGAAGTCCTCGCCGATCGTGGCGGGCTGAGCAATCGCATCACCCAGATCCTCACCAGCGGCACGAGCGACCGCCCCAGCCCGGCCGATCAGCTGTTCGTACGCATCGATGCGGTGAAGGTCCTCGACATCGTGGTGAGCGAAGAGTACGCACGTCTGTTGTCGGAGAAGTCGAATCTCGAGGTACAGATCGAGACCGAGGAGCGCCGACGGCAGCAGATCGAGGCACAGCAGGCCAACAACCTGTTCCAGGCCGAGCAGGAGGCCAAGGTCGCCCTGACGACCGAGCAGGGGCGCACGGCGGCGGCGCTCGAAGCAGCCAGCCGTGATTCGCAGGTGCGCGCGATCCAGGGCAAGTACTGGCGCGAAAACCCGGAGCTGTTCGAGTTGCGCCAGCGCGAGCTGATGGTCGAGATGCTGCAGAGCGGTAATCTGTGGTTTGTCGATCCCAACACCAACCTGACGTTGCTGCTCAACCAGATGGCCACCGGCGGAATGGAAGTCGTCCCGGTGCCGCAGCCGAGCACACCGGCCGAACCGAACGCACCGGCCGAGCCGAGCACGCCAGCCCAGCCGACACCGTAGCGGCGATCCGCGTGCGGGGCGTGACAGCGCGCCCCGCACGATGCCCACAGCCCGGTACAGACGCGATGGCCGAGTCACGCATCGGCCAAGGCATCAACCAACACCTCGACCACATGGCGGGCGGTGCGGCCAGTGCCGTCGGCGATCTGATGGCGGCAGCTCGTGCCGACCGCGACCACCTCGGCGTCGCCCGCAGCGCGGACCGCAGGGAAGAGCACACGCTCGCCGATCTTCTGCGAGATCGCATAGTGTTCGGCCTCGTAGCCAAACGATCCGGCCATGCCACAGCAACCGCTGTCGACCTCGCGTACCGCGGCATGCGGGATCTGC
>CAIQIY010000026.1 GCA_903871975.1 uncultured Chloroflexota bacterium
ACGACGCAGCCGCTGCTGTGGCTGACGCGCAGCACGGTCGTGGCGACGATCGCCACGATGCGCTGGCGCTCGACCTCGGCTTCGAGCGATTGGCTGAGCTGATACAGCGCTCCGAGCTCGGCCGCGCGCTGCCCGGCAGCCTCGGCCTGGCGGCGTGCGCGTTCGGCGAGCCGTTGCACCACCGCGGCGACGCCGAGGAAGGTGGCCAGGCGCAGGCCGTGCTCGAGGGAGACGATGCCGATGGTGCCGTAGGGCGGAATGAACCAGATGGTGAATGCGAGTGAGCCGAGCAAGCCGCTCAGGAGCCCGGCTCGCTGGCCAACCAGTGCGGCACTGAGGACGACGACGAGCAGGTAGCCGAGCGCGGCGGTGGCGGCGTGAATCACGGGACGTGCCTGCACCATCAGGCCGGTGAGCCCGACGATCACCGTTGCGGCGCCGACCATGCCACGCCACTGCCCGTGTCTCACGTGTGCCCTCCGCTCGCCCGATTCCAAACGGTTCCCAAACGCCGCGGCCCCGTCGATTCCGCGTAGGATTCAGGGAGGTCGTTGTGACGGGGTCGTTTTGTGCAGGGAGAGTATACGCTGTGGAGCTTGTGATTGTCGTTGTGCTCTTTGTCCTCGGCCTGGCCGGGCTGGTGGTGGGTGGTGAGCTGCTGGTGCAGGGTGCCTCGAAGATCGCCGGATCCTTCGGCATCTCGCCACTGGTGATCGGCCTGACGGTGGTGGCATTCGGCACGAGCGCGCCCGAGCTGGCTGTGAGCATTCAGGCTGGCCTGGCGGGCAAATCCGATATCGCGCTGGCCAACGTCGTGGGCAGCAACATCTTCAACGTGCTGTTCATCCTCGGCGTGTGTGCGCTGATCCTGCCGCTGGTCGTATCGCGGCAACTGGTCCGGCGCGAGGTGCCGATCATGATCCTGATATCGCTACTACTCTACTTGTTGGCGCGCGATGGCGTGATCGCCGCGCTCGATGGCGCGCTGCTGTTCGCCGGCATCATCGGCTACACCGTGTGGTCGATCGTCGCCAGCCGCCGCGCCAACGCCGCCGTCCCGGCCGAATCGCAGGAGCCGATCACCATCGACACGTTGCGTGGCCGCGAGCCACGCTGGTGGATCGCCGCCACCGGCGTGCTGCTCGGCGCCGGGGTCGGCGGCTGGCTCGGCTGGTTCCAGCCGGTCGCCGCCGCCGTGATGCTCATCGGCAGCCTGGTCTTCCTGCTCGGTCGGGCGCTGCGCCGCGACGAACTGGCCTTGCAGCTCGGCTTCATCCTGGTCGGGCTCGGCACCCTCGTCCAGGGCGCGACGTGGCTGATCGACGCGGCGACGGCCATCGCAGCGAGGCTGGGCGTGCCGGACGTGATCATCGGCCTGACGATCGTCGCCGCCGGCACGTCGTTGCCCGAGGTAGCGACCTCGATCATCGCGACGATCCGCAAGGAGCGCGACATCGCCATCGGCAATGTGGTCGGCTCGAACATCTTCAACATTCTCAGCATCCTGGGCCTGTCGGCGCTGGTGACCCCCGGCGGGCTGACGGTCAATCCGCTCATCCTGGCGGTCGATCTGCCGATCATGATCGCGGTGGCGGTGGCATGTCTGCCGGTGTTCTTCAATGGCTTCAGCATCGCCCGCTGGGACGGCGCGCTGTTCCTCGGCAGCTACATCGCCTACACGGTGTTCCTCATCCTGGCGGCTACCAGCGACCCGGCGATCGAGACGTTTCGCAATGCGATGCTGCTGGTGGCGCCGTTGCTGGTGGCGACGCTGGTGTGGATGGTGACCCAGGGTGTGCGCAAGCAGCGCGCGGCCGCGATGCGGTGACCGGCAGTGGTATGATGCGCTGGCGGCGCAGGCGGCTGTGGCGTCGCGGCACATCGGCCGCACAGCATGCGATGCGCGAGGTACGGATGCATCACTACCACATTCCGGCGCGCTTGCGCGCGACCTGCGCCAGCCGGCCGGCATGGCAGGCCTGGCTCGACGAACTGCCCGGGCTGATCGAGCGCTGCGCCGCGCGCTGGCAGCTGACGCTGGCGGCGCCGTTCGATCACGATGATTTCGGCACGGCGTGGGTCGCGCCGGCGTGGCGCGCCGACGGGAGTGCCGTGGTCTTGAAGCTGTCGGCGCCGATCTTCGAGAGCCTCGACGAGATCCATGCGCTGCGGCTGCTGGCCGGCGATCCGACGGTGATGCTGCTCGACGGCGACGACGCGGCACTGGCGCTGGTGCTGGAACGCTGCACGCCGGGCACGCCACTGCGCGCGCTGCCGCTCGCCGAGCAGGATGTGGTGATCGCGCAGCTGCTGCGACGCTTCTGGCGCCCGGTGGCGGCACCGCAGCGGTTTGCGTCGCTGGCACACATGCTCGCGGTGTGGGGCGACGAGACACGCGCCGATCGGGCGCGCTGGCCCGATGCGCCGCTCGTCGAAGCCGGGCTGGCGCTGTTCGCCGAACTGCCGCGCAGCAGCCCCGGCGATGTGCTGCTGGCGACAGACCTCCACGCGGGCAATGTGCTGGCGGCACAGCGCGCGCCATGGCTGGTGATCGATCCCAATCCGTTCATCGGTGACCCCGCGTACGATGTGACCCAGCATCTGCTCAATGACATGGCGCCGCTGCACGCCGATCCGTGGCGCCGGATCCGGCGCCTCGCCGAGCTCTGCGGGCTCGATGCCGTGCGCGTCCGCTGGTGGCTCTTCGCACGGCTCGCGGCCGAATCGCGCGACCACTGGGACGACGATCTCCTGGCGCTGGCGCGCCGGCTGGCCTGACGGCACGCCACGGCATGGTGCCCGTGGCGTGCCCATCCACGCAGCAGGTCAGCGGTGCGGGTCGCCGTCGCCGGCCCGGAACAGCCCGATTGCACCGCGGCCGACGAGATTGAAGGCATGCGTCACGATCGGGTACAGCCCGTCCTCTGCCATGGTGA
>CAIQIY010000027.1 GCA_903871975.1 uncultured Chloroflexota bacterium
CAGGACGCAGGATCGGTGAGCCAATCCATACCGGCCAAACTCCTCTTCCATCTTGCCATGTCGATGACGGGTGCCAGCATTATTATACGGCATCGCGCTGCCGCACCACCGGGCGGTATTGCAACGCCTCACCAACATGGGTGACATCGATCTGCGACATGCCCGCCAGATCGGCGATGGTGCGCGCGAGCTTGAGCACACGATAGTAGCCGCGCGCCGACAGACCGAGTTGCCGTAGCGCCGCATCGAGCAGCCGCTGCGCCGCATCGTCGGGTACAGCGAGCTCGCGCAGTTCCGCCGGGCCCATGTCGGCATTGCAGGTGATCGCACCATCACCCCAGCGAGCGCGTTGCCGCTCACGGGCTTCGCTGACGCGCGCCCGCACCACCCGCGAGGCTTCGGCGGGTCGGCGTAGCACGAGGCGTTCATGCTCGACGCGCGGTACCGTCACGTGGACATCGATACGATCGAGCAGCGGCCCACTGACGCGCGCCTGATAGCGCTGTACTGCCGCAGCACTGCACTGGCAGCGCCGCATGGTGTCGCCGTACCAGCCACAAGGACACGGGTTCTGCGCCGCTATCAGCATGATCGACGCCGGAAATGTGACGCTGCCGCTCGCCCGACTCAACGTGATCACACGATCTTCGAGGGGCTGACGCAATACTTCGAGACGACTGCCAAACTCAGGGAGTTCATCGAGGAACAGCACACCACGATGTGCCAGCGACAGCATACCCGGACGGATCCGGCCCGCACCACCACCGACCAGCCCGGCGAGCGATGTTGTGTGATGCGGTGCACAAAACGGCCGCACCCGAACGAGTGGCGCGTGCCGCGGCAAGAGTCCTGCAACGCTGGAGATGCGCGTCACCTCGAGTGCCTCGTCGCGGCTCAGCGGGGGCAGGATCGAGACGAGTGCGCGCGCCATCATCGTCTTGCCCGATCCCGGCGTGCCGGTCATCAGCAGATTGTGCCCGCCGGCAGCGGCGATTTCGAGCGCACGCTTGACATGCTCCTGACCCTGAATGTGCGCCAGATCTACGTCGAAGGATGGCTCGGGATCACACTCGACGCCACATGGGGCGATGGGGTTGAGTAGCCCCCTGCCACTGAGATGGGCGACAAGCTCGGCGATGTGGTGGACCGGAATCACCGTGATCCCCTCGACCAACGCCGCCTCACGTGCATCTTCATGTGGGACATAGGCGACACCGATGCCGGCGTCGCGCGCGACCGCGACCATCGGCAAAATGCCGTCGATGTGCCGTAACGTCCCGTCAAGGCCTAGCTCGCCCAGAAATACGGCGTTGTGCGGCAGTGCGACGAGCTGGTTGGTGGCAGCGAGCAGCCCGAGCGCGATCGACAAATCGTAGGCTGGCCCGGCTTTGCGCAGATCCGATGGCGCCAGACTGGCTGTAACTCGTCGGGCAGGAAACTCATACCCACTGTTGCGCACTGCCGCGCGAACACGCTCACGGCTCTCCTGGACTGCGGCGTCGCCTAGGCCAACGACGTGAAATGCCGGCAGACCGCCGGCGATATCGACTTCGACGGTGACGAGCACGCCTTCAAGACCGATCAGCGCGCAGCTCATGATCCTGGCAACCATGCCGATTCTCCCTCTACCATCGGCCCTGGCCCGGCGACGCTCCGCCTCGCGCCGGGCGCTCGCTGGCACCCCGGTTACCGCGGCCGCCGACAATTCGTGATGGGTCGCAGCCGGCCGATGCGCACATGATGGGCCACAATATGGTGCGCCGGTCGCCCCGGCGGTGACGAGCACACCCCCACGACCGATCAGCGCGCAGCTCATGATCCTGGCAACCATGCCGATGCTCCCTCTCCCATCGGCCCTGGCCCGGCGACGCTCCGCCTCGCGCCGGGCGCTCGCTGGCACCCCGGTTACCGCGGCCGCCGACAATTCGTGATGGGTCGCAGCCGGCCGATGCGCACATGATGGGCC
>CAIQIY010000028.1 GCA_903871975.1 uncultured Chloroflexota bacterium
CATCGCCGCGGCGCTGCCGCCAGGATTTGCCCCCTGGCGGCGCCCCGGCTCGTTCAGTCGGCGACATCGGCCGGCGCCGGTGTCGCCGTGCACTCGACTCCGAGGCGCGCAACGCATGCTGCGATGAGCGGCAGCACCGCTGGGGCCGCGATCAGCGTGCCATCGGGGCCGGGCTGCGTCAGCCGCCGCAGCAGCGCGGCGTGCGCCGACGGCAATGCGACAGCGGGGATGACCAGCCGATCGGCGTGCGCCGTGAGCCGCAGCTGTGCCGGGCTGGCGCAGGCATAGCCGAGCAGATGGGCTTCGTCGGCACCGCACGCCACGAGCCGCGTCGCCGCGACGCGGGCATATGCCGGCGCGCCACGGGTGCGACGCACGCGCAACGGCTCGCCAGGCACGACCTGCAGCGGCGCCGGATCGCATACCACCCAGCTGAGCCGGTCGCAGTCGAACCGCGCGATGCGTTCGCCAAATGCCGGATGGTAGTGCCAGGGCGTGCCGCCGGGCGGTCGCTCCGGTGCCGCCGCCAGCTCGGCGATCAGGTCGTCCAGCCATGCGACGCTGATGCCCCGCTGGCGCAAGCGTGCTGCCAGCCCCGCGCGGCGCGTGGTGCTCAGCGTGATGAACATGCCATGGCGCTCGCCCTCGCCGGCGAGGATCGGCCAGGCACGCCGATCGCGGACGATGCAGCGCTCGGGTGCAACTTCCTCGACGCCGAGCGGCATGGCGCCGTGTGTGTGTGACCGGGAACGATGTGATGCAGGCACAGTGGACCTCCTGTATGCATCATACCCGATGTGTGGCCGTCTGGCATCTGCTGGCCTCGTGGCGATCCGCCGGCGCCACGATGCGCTCCGTGTCGCGCCCGCGCCCGCTCGCGGCACGACGCCCGCTGGCGCGGGGGTGCGCCACGGGGCCGCATGCCAGGGGCCAGCCGGCAGCGCCACCACCGGGTGGAAGCCCCAGTGCGCCCCGTGCCGGCAGCCGGTCGCGAGGTGGTGATCCAACCGTGCGCTGCCAGCGCGCCATCACCACCCAACGGCAAACCTGTGCTAGAATCGGCGCAGTGCGCCGCGCGTCGGTCGGCATGCGGCGGCTTCGCGTCGAACAGGAGCCCTGATGCGCAATCTACTGGTCACCGGCGGCGCCGGCTTCATCGGCTGCAACTTCGTCGAGCTGCTGCTCGATCGCCACCCCGACTACCACGTGGTCGTCTTCGACAAACTCACCTACGCCGGGCGCCCCGAGAACCTGGCGCGCTTCCGCGGCGATGCACGATTCACCTTCGTCCGTGGCGATATCTGCGATACCGAAGCCGTACGGTCAGTGTTCCGCGACCATCGGATCGACACCCTCGTGTCGTTTGCCGCCGAGACGCATGTCGACCGTTCGATCATGGCCCCTGATGCGTTCATTCGCACCGATGTCTTCGGGACATACGTCCTGCTTGAGGCGATGCGCGAATACCAGCTCGAGCGTGGGCTGTTCGTCAGCACCGACGAGGTGTATGGTCACATCGAACCTGGACATTCATCGGTCGAAGACGACCCAATGAAGCCACGTTCGCCCTATGCCGCATCCAAGGCAGGTGCCGAACACCTTGTGCACGCCTATCACATCACGTATGGGCTTCCCGTACTGGTGACGCGTGGTACGAACAACATCGGCCCGTACCAGTACCCCGAGAAGGCTGTGCCATTGTTCGTCACCAATGCCATCGATGACATTCCATTGCCGCTCTATGGCGATGGGCGACAGA
>CAIQIY010000029.1 GCA_903871975.1 uncultured Chloroflexota bacterium
CCGGGCAGTGGCTCGTCCTGTGTGGTGTCCGCTCCATCGCGGTGCGGTCGTGGTAGAATGCTCGCATGATGCGAATACTAGCAGCCATGAGCGGTGGAGTCGACAGCTCACTGGCGGCGGCGTTGCTCGTCGAAGCCGGGCACACCGTCGTCGGCGTCACGTTGCACCTCTGGGATGGCGACGATCCACGGCTGAACCAGAGCCTGTGTTGTTCCCAGGAGATCGTCGAGAGCGCGCGGCGTGTCTGCGCGCAGCTCGGCATCGACTACTACGTCTTCAATCGCCGACGCGAGTTTCGCCAGCACGTCATCGAACGCTTCCTCGACGAATACGCACACGGGCGGACGCCCAACCCATGCATGGCATGCAATCGCGACATCAAATTCCGTGTGCTGCTCGAGCGCGCGGCGGCGATGGGCTTCGACGGCGTCGCGACCGGGCATTACGCGCGCGTCTCGCACGCTGCCGAGCCACAGCTGCATCGTGCCGTCGACCTGGCCAAAGACCAGTCGTACATGCTGTACACGCTCGACGCCGCCACGCTGGCGCGCGTATGGTTTCCGCTCGGCGGCTACACCAAGGCCGAGGTGCGCAGCATGGCCAGCGCCCGCGGCCTCGCCAGCGCCGAGCGACCCGAGAGTCAGGACATCTGTTTCGTGCCGGGGGGTGACTATCGCCAACTGCTGATCGAAGAGCGACCAACGAGCCTGACGCCCGGGCCGATTCTCGACGAACAGGGCCGCGAGCTCGGGCGGCACGCGGGGCTGCCGCGCTACACCATCGGCCAGCGGCGTGGCCTCGGCATCGCCACCGGGGTGCCGGTCTATGTCACCGAACTCGACGCCGCACGCAACGCGCTGATCGTCGCGCCAGCCGCGGCGCTCGAACGCGACGCACTCACGCTCAGCGACGTCCAGTTCATCGGCACACCACCAGGCAGCGCGTTCGACTGCGACGTGCAGCTGCGGGCGCATGGCCAGGCCGTCCCGGCGCGCGTGAGCATCGCCGAAGGGCGTCGTGCGCACGTCGAGTTCGCCCAGCCGCAGCGCGCCATCGCGCCGGGGCAGTCGGCCGTGTTCTACCGGGGCAGCCACGTGCTCGGCGGCGGGGTCGTCAGCTGACGAAGGGGGCCGCCATGGCGCCGGCATCGCTCGTCCTGATCCTGCTCGCCACGATCAGCGCAGCGCTGATGCACGTACTCTGGGGGCGAAGTTGGACCCAGTTCATCATCCTGTGGGTCGCTGCGGCCGCAGGCAGCCTGGTCGTCTATCTCAGCGGCATCCGGCTGCCGCTGAACCTCGGCGCGCCGGCGGGCGTCCCGGCCCTCGAGGTGCTCATCGGCGCCTGGATCTGTCTGATCATCGCCATCCGCCTGCGCAGTTGAGGCGGTCGCCAGCGGAAGGAGCACCGGTGTGAATCGTTGGATCACCATCGGCGGGGTGATCATCGGCCTCGTGATCGTCGCCTTCCTCGTCGCCACGTTCATGATCCCGGGATTTCGCGAGTGGTCGCGCGACGTGGCGATCATCGTGCTGGCGCTGTTCCAGATGATCAGCGCCGTGCTCACCGTCGGATTATTGCTGGCGTTGCTGTATGTCGCCCGCGAGATCCATCGGGTCGCGACTGGCGTCGTCATTCCGAAGATCGACGCGCTGACCACCAAGGTCGACGAAGTGATCGACCAGACGCGCACGATCGCCAGCAGCGCACGCGAGACGGCAGTCAGCGTCACGACGACGACGACCTACGTGTCGGAGCAGGTCGTCACGCCGGTGATCCGCCTGTCGGGCATCGTGGCCGGCATCCGCGCTGCGGCGCGCTTTTTGGCATACCGCGACGAGCCATGACGGGCCGGGCGGCGCACGCGTGGTGCGCTGCCCCGTCACGCCGGCGGCGCCGCCGAACCCGTCGTGCCCGCCTCGCCGGGCAGCGATCCGATGGCGGCAGTTGGTTCATCGCGGCGTAGCACGGCGCGCCGCGGCGGGCCAGCCATCTCGGCGGTGGCGCTGCTGCGCCCGGGTGGGCGCATGCCGGGGGCACCAGCGAGCGTCGCCTGGGCGTCGGCCAATGCCGCGAGCAGCCCGGCGCGATCGTCGGCCGCGGCGATGCCGGCACGATTGACGGCGCGGGCGACCGCATCGAG
>CAIQIY010000030.1 GCA_903871975.1 uncultured Chloroflexota bacterium
CCGAAGACGCCTTCGGCGACGGGCACGCCGCAGGCCCGCAGCGCCGCTGCGAAGCTGGTCACCAGTGGTGCTGCGATGTCGGGGGCGGCGGCAGCGCTGAAACTCGGGCGCCGTCCACGGCGTGTGTCGCCATATAACGTGAACTGCGAGACGACCAGCGCGGCACCGCCATGCTCGAGCAACGAGCGGTCGAAGCGCCCGGCATCGTCGGCGAAGATGCGCAGATGCGCGAGCTTGTGTGCCAGCGCCGTGGCGTCGGCGGGCTGGTCACCATGCCCGACGCCGACCAGCACGACGACGCCTTGGTCGATTGCGGCGACCAGTGTGCCTGCAACGCTGACCGATGCCTGCGAGACCCGCTGGATGAGAATCCGCATGGGTGCTGGTCACTGTTCTTCGCGGGGCGGTTGCGTGGCCGGCGCACCGTGCAGCGTCCGATCGACCGCCTCGACGACTGAATGGGCCGTGATGATCTCGATCCCCTCGATGCCGCCGCGTGATTGTGGTGCGAGCACTGCGCGCTGGAACCCAAGCTTGGCGGCTTCGCCCAGCCGGCGCTCGCTCTGGCTGATGCTGCGCAGCTCGCCCGATAATCCGATCTCGCCGATGACGACGGCGGCCGGATCGACGCGCTGGTTGCGGAACGACGAGGCGATCGCCAGCGCGACGCCGAGGTCGGCGGCTGGCTCGCTGATGCGCAGCCCGCCGACGATGTTGACGTAGATGTCCTGGTTGTAGAGCGGCAGCCCGACACGCTTGCCGAGCACGGCGATCACCATCAGCAGCCGGCTGGCGTCGAAGCCATTGGCCGTGCGCCGCGGCTGTGCGCTGGCGGTGTGGGCCGTGAGCGCCTGCACCTCGACCACGATCGGCCGGGTACCTTCGAGCGTCACCACCACGCTCGATCCGGGCGTGCCGGCGCGCCGCTCGGCGAGGAAGGCCTGCGATGGGTTGGCGACCTCGCACAGCCCGTCGTGGCTCATGGTGAACACACCGACCTCGTCGGTCGAGCCGAACCGGTTCTTCACGCCGCGCAACAGGCGGTATTGGTGAAACCGCTCACCTTCGAGATACAAGACGACGTCCACGATGTGCTCGAGGACGCGCGGCCCGGCGATTGCCCCCTCTTTGGTGACGTGGCCAACCAGCACGATCGGGATGCCGTGCTCTTTGGCGACGCGCAACAGGCGCAGTGCGCCCTCGCGGACCTGGCTCACGCTGCCCGCTGCCGAACTGACGCTGTCGAGGTACACCGTCTGGATGGAGTCGACGATCACCAGCCCCGGCCGGAGGCGGACGATCGTCTCGAGAATGGTCTCGAGGTTGGTCTCGGCATAGACCAGCAACTCAGCCGGATCGAGGCCCAGGCGGTGCGCCCGCAGCTTGATCTGATAGACCGACTCTTCGGCCGAGACGTACAGCGCCGGGCCGATGGTGGCAGCAAACGCCGCCGCCGCCTGCGTCAGCAACGTCGTCTTGCCGATCCCGGGGTCGCCGCCGATCAG
>CAIQIY010000031.1 GCA_903871975.1 uncultured Chloroflexota bacterium
ATGAAGCCAAACGGCTTGGTAGCAGCAGCTTCGATCACTTCCCAGACATTCAAGCCCAGTCGATCGCACATCAGCAACACTTCATTGACTAGGCCAATGTTCACTGCACGGAACGTATTCTCCAGCAGTTTCACCATTTCGGCAGCTTCCGGGCTACTGACCGGGACGATGCGCTGAATCGCCTGTTCGTAGAGCGCTCGAGACACCGCGAGACAGGCCGGCGTCATACCACCCATCACCTTGGGGGTATTGTAGGTGGTCCAATCGACACGACCGGGGTCGACGCGTTCGGGCGAGAATGCCAGGAAATAGTCCTGCCCGACGATCAGGCCGCGCGCTTCGAGCTGCGGCAGGATGACCTCGCGCGTGGTACCGGGGTAGGTTGTACTCTCGAGGACGATCACCTGACCTGGGCGCAGATAGCGTGCAAGTTGTTCGGCGACCGCGACGATGTACGAGATATCCGGGTCGCGGGTCTTGCGCAGCGGCGTCGGTACGCAGATGCTGATCGCATCGAGCTCGGGCAGAATGCCATAGTCGGTGGTTGCCGAGAACCGGCCGAGTGCGCGGAGTTCGGCAATCTTCGCCGACGGGACATCTTCGATGTGGCTGATGCCGGCGTTGAGACTGGCGACACGATTGGCTGCGACATCGATGCCGACGACGGTGAAACCGGCCTCGGCGAACGCGACTGCGAGCGGCAAGCCCACGTAGCCAATCCCGATGATTCCGACGCGTGCGGTACGGCCGTTGATGCGCTCCAGCAGCGCTGCCTGATGATCGCTGGTCATCATGTGTCCTCAGTTCCAGTTCTGCTCTACGCCACCACTGCCCTCACGGCAGCATTCGGTATTCGAGACGAATCCCTGGCTCGCCCAACCAGGTGCGCACACCGAACGGATCGGCAGGCTGCAACTGTCTGGCGACCACCATCGTGAACAGTTCGCGAAATGAACCCGGCCTATAATACCGTACGACCGTCGGCGCCTCAAGGGACGCCAGCTCGGCTGCGGTGTCGATTGCATCGTCGAGGCCGCCGAACCCGTCGATCAGCCCGTTCTGCTGTGCTTGGCGGCCAGTATAGATCCGGCCATCAGCGAGGCGCAACACCTCGTCGCGCGGCAAGCCGCGCCCGGCGGCAATCACGTCGACGAAGTCGCTGTAGGCCTCGTCGACGATCGACTGGATGACCTCGGCCTCAGCCGACGTCGATGATCGCGCCGGCGAGAGCAGGTCCTTCATCGCGCCGCTCTTGTAAACAGTCTGGCGCAAGCCCAGCTTCTCGAGCGCCTCTTCGTAGTTCAGCGCCGAGATGATCACACCGAGGCTGCCGGTGATGGTGGCTGGGTGTGCGTAGATCTGCTCGGCTGCCATCGCCACGTAGTACCCACCGCTCGCGGCAGTGTTGCCCATCGATGCCACAATGCGCTTGCCGGCATCGCGTGCTGCGCGCAGCTCGGCATGGATCTGGCTGCTGGCGACTACGCCGCCACCGGGGCTGTCGATTTCGATCACGATGGCGCGAACATCCGGATCGCCGGCTGCCTGTTCGATCTGTGACAACAGCTGCCGCTGACTGAGCTGCGTACCAAAGACACCGATCGCGTCATCGCCGAGGCCGATCTCGCCGACGATCGGAATGATGACGATGCGCCCGGCGCCGCCACTGGTGACGACCTCTTCCTGCCAGGTTGCCGCGCTGCTCGTCGGCGTGGCGCTGGCGGCAGTGCCAAGCATGACGGCGCAACCGGCAAACGTACCGCAGCCGACAAGCAATGTCAGTGTGATGATGATGGCAATGATCCAGCGTCGCTTGCGCGGCGCGGGAGCTGCCGGTGTTGTGTCGGGTGTTGTCAGCATGATTGGGCCCCTTTGTGTCCCGAACCGGATCGGGCGCGCATCGGATGTGCCCGTATCATACCACGCAGCCACGACATCAACCACATGCGACGCGCTGGGCGTGCGATCGCTGCCCCAGCGATGGGGCACACGACCACCAACACCGTCCGCCGGCATGCACACCGGGGCACGCCATGAATTCGGCAGCCGCGGCGGCCAGTCATGCGGGCCCGGCGCATCCGGCAGTACAGCCAGGCACCGATGCATCATGATTTGCTGCATCACAGAACGGATGGCGCCACGGGGATGACTGGTGCTATACTGTTCGCATCCATGTCGGTGATTCGACATCGAACGATCAGGACACCGCCGTCCTGCACGGCAACAGCAGGTGTGGTCATCCAGCTCATGGGTGGCCCCGTGGGCATCACGCCACGCATGGCACATCATTGAAGAGTGATGGGTCGTCAGGGCGCACAAGGGAGGAGCCAATGGCTCAGCAATTGCGGCTCGTCATCGCCGACGATGAGTCGATCATCCGGATGAACCTGAAGGAGACGCTCGTTGGTCTCGGGTATCTGGTGGTTGGTGAAGCGGGCGACGGTGTGAGCGTCATCAATTTGGCACGCGAGCTCCGCCCGGACCTCGTGATCATGGACATCAAGATGCCGAAGCTCGACGGCATTCAGGCTGCGCAGAGCCTGACGGAGGAGAAGATCGCGCCAGTGCTGTTGTTGACAGCCTACTCCGACCGCGATCTGGTCGACCGGGCACGCGAAGCCGGGGTCGTCAACTACATCGTCAAGCCATTCCGCGAGGCCGAGTTGTTGCCGGCGATCGAGATCGCCCTGGCACGCTATGCCGAGTTTCGCGAGATGGATCGCCAGGTCGGCGATCTGCGCGAGACCCTCGAGACACGCAAACTCGTCGAACGTGCCAAGGGCGTCTTGATGGATACCCAGGGTCTGAAGGAACAGGAAGCGTTTCGTCGCATCCAGCAACTGTCGATGAACACGCGCAAATCGATGCGCGAAGTTGCCCAGGCGATTCTGCTGACGGCACAGATCGAGAAGTGATGCGGCGTGGCTGGTCCGGGTTCGAATCGTCAGCAGTGGCGCGCGGCAGTCGCGCAGCGGTTGCGTGCGATCGCGCCGCACGCGCTCACCGCACTGTGCGCGGTTGCCGTCAGCGCCCTTGTGACGTCGCTGACCACCAAGCCGGAGTCTGTGACGGCGCCAACGGTGATCACCGTGATCGTTGGGGCACCGACTGTACGCCCGACGGTGATACCGCGCCCGAGTGATACCGCCGAACCAGCCGTGGCTGCGGGCATCAGCCGTCAGGAGTTGCTCGATCTTCGTGCCGAAGATGATGCAATCTGGGCGGCGTTGTATCTCGTCAGGGCGGTCAGTCACGCCGATGATGCCAACGCGGCGCTGCGCGTGAATGCACTCGCCGAGGTTGATCAGGCGCTGATCGCGGTTGATGATGCGCTCTCGCTGGCGCGGTCGCGTGCGGTGGGCGCGGCCCGTGATCCGATCGATCAGTTGCGGCGCGACGTCGGCACAATGCGTGAAGACCTGTATCTGCGGCCGGAGGCCCTCGATAGTCGGATCGGCCACCTGCGCCAGGCGATGCTCACCCTGATCGGGCATGGGCCGTGACGACGCTCCGTCGTGGGCCGAGGGGAATCTTCCATGGTCGTGGTCGGTGAACTGTGTCGCATCGATGCCGATGTCAGCACGTCGGCGATCATTGATCCGTCGATCACGCTGGCGGGTGATCCGGCCGAGATTGCGGCGGCGTGCCTGGCTGGCGTCGATCCACGCATCGCCGAGCGGCTGCGCCCCGGCATGATCCTGCTGGTCGATGGTGTGCTCGGCATCGGTACAGGCGCATCCGATGCGGCGCTGGCATTGCTCGCCGGCGGGATCGTGGTGGTCATCGCACGGCGGCCGGTACCGGCATTCGTCGATGCGGCACAGCACCTCGGATTGCCGGTCGTCGCAGTTGATCCGGTGCCGCCGTGGCATGATGGCGATCTGCTGCGCGTCGACCTGCGACGCGGCCAGCTTCGGCGACGCGGCGACAGCACATTCGACGTGACACCGACGCCCGATCAGGTGCTCGTCGTGATGCGTCAGGCGATGATGTGGCAACAGACCAGGCGATCGCTCGAAGAAGAGGGTGATGATGGCTGAATCACCGCCTGCTGCGATGATGCTGGACAATCGCACATTTCGTGGACTGGTGCTGGCACAGACGCGTGCCGGGGCAGCAGCCGAGCCAGTGTGCCGACACGCGCCACCGCACGACTGGTGTGGCGGCTGCACCTTGCAGGATCGGGCCTATGCGGCGCAGGTCGCTGGCAAGCACGCAGCCTTGCAGCAGCTGTGGCGTGGTCATGTCGCCGATGATGTGATCGCGGCGATGCGCTACATCGCTTCGCCGGAGCCGTTCGGCTATCGCGCCCGCATGGATTTCGTCGCCAGCAAAGCCAGATTCGGCCTGCGTCGTGCCGGCAGGTTCAACTACATCGTCGATCTGCACGAGTGCCACCTGATTTCGCCACGGGCATTCGCTGCAGCGCGACACGCCTATGATCTGGCCTGTACGCTCGGCTGGCCCGACTACCATCTCCGCGAGCATCACGGCTTTCTGCGATACATCGTCGTGCGACGCAGCCCCGACGACGAGCTGCTCATCGCATGCGTCACCAGCGATCCGGCAGCGTCAGCGATCGGCGTCGACCAGCTCGAGCGATGGGCCTCGCAGGTGCTGCAGGCACCCGGCGTCGTCGGTGTCCACTG
>CAIQIY010000032.1 GCA_903871975.1 uncultured Chloroflexota bacterium
CGCTGGCGGTTGCACAGCGTGATGGTCACATCGACACGATCGTGCTGCACCACCAGCCCGATGCGTCGACGCGTCGGGTACACGCCCGGATGGTGCTCGACGCCAGCGAGACTGGCGAGTTGCTGCCGCTCGCCGGCATTCCGTACCACCTGGGCGCCGAGGCACGTGGCGAGACGGGTGAAGCCGATGCGCCGGAGATCGCGCAACCGGGCGAGGTCCAGAGCTTCACATTCTGCTTCGCCGTCGAGCATTGTCCCGGCGAGGATCACACGATTGCGCGGCCGCCCGACTATGCCGCGCTGCGCGACCGTCAACCGTTCACCCTGACGTTGCAGGCGCGCGATGGTACGCCGCGGCCGTTTCGGATGTTCGCCACCGGGCCGACTGGCCTGCCGCCGTTCTGGACGTACCGCCGGTTGCTGAGTGCGACGCTGCTCGCGCCCCACGGGCCGCCGCGCGATCTGGCACTGATCAACTGGAACGGGAACGATTACCACGACGCCAGGTTCATCGATGTGCCGCCAGCACAGGCCGCTGCGGCGCTGGACGCGGCTCGCCGCCTGTCACTGGCGTTCCTCTACTGGCTCCAGACCGAGGCGCCGCGCGACGACGGCGGCACGGGCTACCCGGAATTGCGCCTGGTGCCCGAGGTCATGGGCACCGCCGATGGGTTGTCGCAGGCGCCGTATGTCCGCGAATCCCGGCGCATCGTGGCGCTGCAGCGGATTGTCGCCGGGGATGTCCTGGCGGCAGGGCGCGATGGTGCACGCTCGCGCCACTGGGATGATACCGTCGGCGTGGGGTGGTATCCGATGGATCTGCACCCGGCACCGGGGAATCCGCGCTCGTTGTTCGAACCGACGCTGCCGTTCCAGATTCCGCTCGGCGCGCTGATCCCGCTTCGGCCCGGCAATCTGCTGGCGGCGGCGAAGAACATCGGCACGACCCATCTGAGCAATGGTTCGTATCGGTTGCATCCCGTCGAGTGGGCCATCGGCGAGGCAGCTGGCACGCTGGCGGCGTATTGTTGCACCATCGGGCTGCTGCCGCACGATGTGTGGCAGCAGCATCACCATCGCCGTGCGCTGCAATACCGCTTGGCGCAGCGCGGTGTACCGCTCGGCTGGGCGTTGGATCTGCCCGACGATGCCCACTGGTACCCCGAGGTGATGCTGCTGATCGCGGCGGGCGCGCTGCCCGACGATGGGCCACGTGCGCAGCAGCTGCTGGTCGAGCCGGCGGCACCGTGCGATCCGGCGGCGGCTGCTGCTTTGCTGCGCGCGGCTGCCGATCTGCTGGGCCGCTCGCCGGCAACCGCCCTGGCCATCCTGCCCGCAACGGCAGCGATCGATGCTGCGACCTGGCGTACAGCACTTGCGCATCTCGGCATCGATGCCACACCCGATGACGCCTGGCCTTCGTGGCTGTGGGCCGCGACGACGCTGGCTGGTGCCTGTGCGGTGGCGGAGAATTACGGCTGAGCCATGGTGTCTTGGTGTGCGCTGCCGTCGGTGGGGTCATCCCGATGCCATCAGTCGATACGGATGTGATCCGCGAGAACTCTGGCCTGAGCATACGCAGGCACATTGTCGGGCCGCCATTGGCGCATGGTTTGGTGAAGTGTGCTCAAGGCGCATGGCCATGGCAGCTCCGCGCACCGTCCGATGGACACGCAGCGGGGCCGTGCAACGGGAGTGCTCGCCGTGCGGGCGGCACGGGAGCCTTGGCGGGTCGCTTCGCCACACCCCCTGCACGTCATGCACGTCGTGCCATTGCACTACGGCCGTCATCAGGGGGATGCGTGCGGCGTTGCTGGCAGCACAGTTGCAACGAAACCTCGGCTGTGGTGCACCGTGATCTGTGAACTGCCGCGTTCGTTTGACAGCCACCCGCCGTGGTCACATACTTGCTCGCCGGGCGCGCCAAGCCCGGCTCGGCGTGAGTGGTCCTACCAATGCTGGCTGGTGTCGTACCGTGCCGGAGAGCCGCAGCCTGACCTGCTGTGTACCCATGTGATGCGCCGCTCGTGAGTGCCGATGCGATTCCGATCATCGCCAGGGCTGCCCATCATCTTGCGTTCGACTGGATGCCGTGATCATCAGC